>JBPCVB010000657.1:0-6743 GCA_051010855.1 Pirellulaceae bacterium
CAAGCGGCCATGGCAGCTCGCGCGGCCGCTCCGGCTCCCCGGGCCACCGCACCAGCCCCCCAAACGATGCCGGCTGGCGTCACTCAGCCCGTCACCCCCTCTCCTTCGGGCAATAATCATCGCTTCGGCAACCAGTTCTAGGCTCCCGGCCGGAATCTGGCAGGCAACCTGACTCCTTGCCGAGTGGATTTCATTCCGCAGGGTGCAATTATGTATTTGCACTCTGCGGGTTTTCCATTCGCGGCCGATAGATGATCGCAACGACGCCAGCAGTTCGGCTACGACAAAAAAAGGAATCTGCTGACAAGAAACCGTTTATGCATTCCGGGATTCGTTATTGCGTCGGGGCATTGATACTCGCCAGCCTGTTTTGCGTAACTGGCTACCAGAAGCAGACGACGGCCTGGTAACACCCGAACAAGCTCATGGTCCCGAGCCGTTAACCGATGAGAAGTACGGCTGGTCCATTCTGCAGAATTTGAGGCGGGTCTGGCGGATCGCGCGCTTGTCGCGACGTGGCTGGAATCCCAGGTTCTGCAGAATCTCCCCGTGCCGTTGGACACCGGCGTCATCCAACCATTTCGGTGTTCCAGTGGAGGTACGTTGTTGGCCGCACGCCTGGCGTTGCAACATGGAACTGCCGTCAACATTGGCGGCGGTTATCACCATGTCAAGCCGAACCGTGGCGAAGGGTTCTGCGTGTTCGCCGATGTACCCATCGCCATTCGCCAGCTGCAAAACGACAACCTGATTAAACCGCACTTGTCATCGATGTGGACGTGCACCAGGGAAACGGTACAGCCGTTTGTCTGGCCAATGATGAATCCACGTTTACGTTTTCAATGCATCAGGCTGACATCTTTCCGATTCCGCGGGAACAAAGTGATCTCGATGTTGAATTGCCGCGCGGCATAAGCGATGCCGAATACTTGCGCGTGCTCGACGAGCACCTGAATCAGGTTATCGCGCAGGCGGAAGCAGATTTGTGTTTTGTCGTTGGTGGCTGCGATACGCTGGCGGGTGATCCGCTGGCCAGGCTGGAGATGACACACGAGGGCATTGTGAAACGGGACGCCAAGATTGTTCAGGCTTGTGTCGAACATGACCTGCCCGTGGTGCTGACCCTGTCGGGCGGATATACCGACCAAGCCTGGGAGGCGCAATACAAAAGCATCGCCACCTTGATACGCAAATACTCACTGGCTGCCAATCGGCAATAAAAAAACCCGGCGAGGAAGGCCGGGTCGTGATTGATACGGTGGGCTGAAATTAGCCTTCATCGGAGGTCGAGGCATCTCCTTCGCCTTCTCCTTCGCCTTCATGGTCGTGATCGTGCTCGCCTTCGTGATCATGGTCGTGATCATGGGTGCCAGTACCCTCGACACCGATCTTGCAACACATGGTGGAGCCCTTGATCATGGTGCACTTGGAGCATACTTCGGCACCTTCCTTGCAGCAGTTTTCCGAGCCGGCTTCATAACCGCAACTGCAAATGTTTTTGCCTTTGAGATCCTCGGGAATCTCCACACAACACAGGGGCGAACCTTCCGTCATACCGCATTCGCAAACTGTGGCATCGGCCTGGCAACAGATTGCCGTATCGGCGATTTGACCGCAATTGCCACAATAAACGACCTTCGTCTTGTTGGCCGTGGATGGTCCGGCGTCGGCAACATCACCGCCTTGTTCCCCACATCCGATTACCAGTGCGGCGACTGCAGCCACAGCAATAAAGTACAGGCTTCTCATAACTATCTCCTCAGCTGGATTGGTGACTGACCCAAATCAGGAATTCGGCAGGCTGCTAATCAATAAGGGTATTCTATAGCTGTCGGGTCGCTGAGTTCCATGACTCTCTGCGCCGATTTGAACAAAATTCGCGGCGGAAGCGAAAGCGATCACAGCGGAGCAGCGTGTGCCAAAACGCACAAAACCCGGCCTGCGTATTTCGATTCGTTGAAATCGCAGTAGAAAGGCTACTTGGAACGCCGTTTGATCATTGTGATTTGACTACCGGTGTCATTGAAAATGACTTCATCCATAAAAGTCTTGATCAACACCAGCCCGCGACCGACACCATCTCGAAATGACTCCGGATCGCCAGCATCGGGAATCAACGACTTGTCAAATCCCGGACCTTCATCTCTCACGACGAACTGGGCAAGGTCGCGGGTAATCAAGGCACTGACGTATACGCGGCGATCCTTGTAAGGCGCCTGCTCGATGCGTTCCTCGACCTGTTGGCGGTCTACGATGTTCGCATCATTGCGTTGAATCTCCAGATTGCCGCGAAACATTGCATTGACCAATGCATGTTCCAGAGCGACACCCAGCCGCACACGTCCGGCCGAATCAAACAAATTCATACTGGACACAACCTGCTGAACCAGATCAACCAAAGGCTCGATCAGCTCGGGATCATTCAGCAACTCAAATTCAAACTCGGTTTTTTTGGAACAGGAGATTAGTCTCCGGTACCGCTGATCCCCTTCGGACATGGAAAGAATCTGGGAAACGGTTGGCAATAGTTCGTCGGCCAGATCAACTTTGGGAACGTAGCAGGCAGCGCCGTTGGCCAGTGCCTGGGCGGCCACATTTTCGCTGCCGTGGGCCGTCATGAGGACGACTGGCAAGTCCGGGTGCGATTCCGTGATTGAGGTGACCAGTTGCAAACCGTCGATATCGGGCATTTGCAAATCGGTCAGCACCAGATCCGGCAACTCAGTGCGAATGGACTCGATCGCCTCACTGCCGTTGTTCGCATAAACAACTTCCAGATTCGGCGATTTCTCCAGCAAGCCGCCGGCCAGCCGACGATCTACCGCGGTATCATCAACGACTAGTACCTTGGCCATTTTCAAGTTCCTTTACATTGCGCCAATGACAGCTCAATTCACAGACGCCAAAGCATGCGCGACGCGGCGGTCCGCGGTCAACCTGTTAGCTCGTGTTTTCGGAATTTTCGCGCACTTCCTTTGTAAAGCCCTCAAGTTCGGTCGTCAACTCTTGAGTACTGGCCTCCAGTTTTTCAAACCATTGTCCGGCACCGGACATATCGCCACTATCTCCGATCGCTTCCAGTCGTTTGGCGAGTTCCGAGGTTGTGCGTGCGCCCAAATGCATTAACGCACCCTTGATCGCGTGTGCCGAACGGCGCAACCCGCGAACGTCCGACTGCTCGATCGCATTGCGAATTTCGCCCAGCATGTTGGGGCTTTCCACAACAAAAACATCAATCAGGTCGCAGAGCAGCAACCGGTCCCCGCCAACCGTTTCAAAAGCGTCCTGCCAGTCAACGAGCCGCGCCGAAGCCGAAAGTAAATCGTAGGAAATGTGCGAGTCTTCGATATTCGCACCCAGAGCCTGCATCAGATTGCGAATGCGAACCGGCTTGGCAATGTAATCGTCCATGCCCGCGCGGATACAACGTTCACGATCACCCGGCATGGCGTGCGCCGTCATGGCAATGATTGGAATACGGGTACCGGTTTCCAGCTCCAGTTCCCGAATGGCCCGCGTGGCTTCCAGACCATCCATTTCCGGCATTTGCACGTCCATCAGGATGACATCGAAACCTTTGTCCTGAAATGCCACCAGACAAGCCCGACCGTTTGGCACGACGTGGACCTGGTGCCCGTGCTTTTCCAGCAAGCCGATCGCCAGCTTTTGATTAACCAGGTTATCTTCGGCCAACAGGATCGACAATGAATCGGAGCGGCCGGCCAGTGATTCGTCCCCCGCCAGCTCGTCGGAGGACCGCCATTGCTTTTTGCCCAGTGCCGTCGCGACGGAATCGAGCAAATCCGATTGCTTGACAGGTTTTAGTATCTGTCCGAACACGTTCAGTTCACGCCTTAACGCCGATTCACCATGGCGCCCGCCCGACGTCAGGAAAATCACCTGGGTTTCGGCCAGCAATTCGTCGTCACGGATCCAGCGCACCAGATCAAAGCCATCGTGTTCGGGCATATTCAGATCGCACAGCACAATCGGTGTGGGGCGGTCATCGGCAGCCAGCTTCCGCATCGTCTCCAGCGCTTGCCGCGCACTGCCGGCAGTTATTGTGTGCATCCCCCAGCTGCGAGTCATCTGTTCCAGGATTCGCAAATTGGTACGGCTGTCATCAACGATCATTACAGTGACGTCGGTCAGGTCCGCGGTTGTTTCACCGGGTTCCCAATCGATATCCAGCGGAAATGTCTGCGAGAACGAAAACGTACTGCCTTTGCCGACTTCGCTGCTGACCTTCAGTTTGCCACCCATCAGGTCAACCAGACGCGAACCGATAGCCAGTCCCAGACCGGTACCGCCGTATTGTCGAGTGGTCGATGTGTCCGCTTGTTCGAATTCGTGAAAGATGGATTCGATTTTGGACTCGGGGATGCCGATGCCGGTATCGGTTACGGAGATTCGCATTTTGACAACGGGACCCGAAAACGACTCGACATCAACCTTGACCACGACTTCGCCTTCATGCGTGAACTTGATGGCGTTGCTGACCAGATTTACGAGTACCTGTCGCAATCGCGTCAAGTCGCCAATGACCCGTTTGGGTATCGCGGGGTCCAGTTCCAGCGCCAGATCCAGCCCCTTGTTATGGGCACGCAAGGCCAGCGTACGCATGGTATCGGCCAGTCGATCGCCGAGATTGAAAGACTGCTCTTCCAGTTCCAGCTTGCCAGCCTCGATCTTCGAGAAATCAAGGATGTCATTGATCAGGTTAAGCAGCGATTCTCCCGAGTCCTGCACCATGGTGAGGTATTCCCGGTGCGTCACATCGATCACCGAGTCGATCAACAGGTCAGTCATGCCGATGATGGCATTAAGTGGCGTGCGAATTTCATGGCTCATGTTGGCCAGAAAATCACTTTTGGCACGATTGGCAGCTTCGGCGATTTCCTTGGATTCGCGTAAGGCCTGTTCGGCCCTTTTGCGTGTTGTCACATCCCAGAACATGCCCTGAATCCCGACGCGGCGACCATCGGAATCCGTGATCGGTGCCTTCAGCACTTCCACATAAATTGGCGTGCCGTCGGGGCCCGGATGCTGTTCGATATCGTGAAACGGCAAACCGGTTTGCAGCACCCAGCGATCATCATTGCAGTACTTGTCTGCCAGCTCTTTTGAGAACAAGTCGTAGTCGGTACAGCCAATCAGTTCACGTAGCGGCTTGCCCAGCGTGTCGCAATAACGTTGATTGCCAAAAATGATGCGGCCTTCGCGGTCCTTGCGCAGCACATTGATCGGCAGGCTTTCCACGAGCGAATGATAGATGGCTGTCGCTTCTTCCAGCGCGATCTCGGTCGCAACCCGCCGCGTCACATCCTTGGCGATGCAGCCGATTCCCTTCGGATTGCCTTCCTTGTCCGTGACTTGCCGAATCACCGCGTGCAGATGACGGATTTCACCAGACGGCTGAACGACACGGAATTCGATATTCACCGGTCGCTTCTTGCGAACAGCCCGGTATTTGGCGACCAGCTGTTTTTTGTCTTCCGGATGGACCGCTTCAAACCACAGCTGCGGCTGTTCGGTGAACTCCTGCATTTCGCGCCCGTAGATTCGGCGGGCCGCGGCATTGATGTATTGCAGCTTTTGGCCGTCAATCGACACCGACAGGACCAGATCGTTGATCAGATCCAGAAGTTGCGAATAGAACTCCGACGCATTTTGTTTTTCTTGCGAGTTCAACAACGCATACGACTCCTTCACGGTATCGGAGGCAGACGCGAACCAATACCTGCTCCATTGTAAATCTGGCAGTGTGGTTATACAAACGGCCGCGTTTACAACCCGACCCGTTCGCCCTCCTCAGCCACCAGCATGCCTCCGCGGACAATCTCATCTCGAGCACGGGAATCCACAGATAGTGCCGGATTCGTATGATTGAGATGGATGAAACGGATTCTCGCCCTTTGTTCTGCCTCCAGCGACCCAAAGCGTTGCAAGCTCTCCACAACAAACGGATGAGGAATCTCCGCCATATTGCGACCCGGCAATTCGTTGTCGTCAAAAAAAGTGGCGTCAAGGTAAGCGATATCGACGGTCTGCAACACCTCCTCCACGCGACGCTCCCAGCGTTCCCACTTATCGATATCGGGCAGAAACAGGACCGAGCGGTTGGGACCAGTGATCCGGAACGCAACCGTCTCGGAAAACTCGTCACGATGCGGCACGGCGATCGGAGTTACCGTAATCCGTTCGTTCAGTTGAACGGCAACATCAGCTTCCAGCGGCATCAAACGAATATTTTCCAGCTCGACCAATTGGCTCCACGGTCCGTTAACTGTCAGAAACTGTCGCATACGCGGCATGACATGTACCGGCACCTCGCGCGCTCCCAAGACTTCGCGACCAAGGTGAATCAGTCCGGCATAGTGTCCGATGTGCGCGTGAGTCAAAAAGATCCCATCCAGCCCGGGACTTGCTTCAACCGGGAACGCCCGGTCCAGACTTTGCAACTGATCCGGAAACTGCGGCGTACATTCAAACAGCCAGCGTTGCCCGCTGACCGGATCGACGAGCGCCAGACAACTGGGCGATCGACGCAGCGTTGCATCTTCCCATGCCGGACGGCAACAATCACGGTCACAACTCGCCTGGGGATAACCCGCGTCCTGTGCGATCCCCAGCACGATGACGTAAGGATCGTCCTGAGCGCCACTTATCCGTGGCAACAGGCACGCGACAATCAGTATCAGAATCCGGGCGAACATTCGATTGATATCCTGTGTCAGTTAATC
>JBPCVB010000658.1:0-3667 GCA_051010855.1 Pirellulaceae bacterium
GTACCTCGTTAGGCCACGCATCTGCATCGTTGACGCTGACAGCCGTCGATTGTTTCCTGTTATCCCCTCAAAATTCAACCCATTACTTTGGCGGATCGAGACCGGGCAACCCGTCGACACTGACAGCATTTTTCTGGCACCGGTATTCAACTAGTTCCTGTGCCGTTTTCGCTTCCGTCCAGCGGACCAACGTATCCCGTTCGTCGATATACTCAAACCGCGGAATCGAGAATCCGCACGAGTCACCGATGCGTGTTAGCTCAACACTGATTACCGACCGTTCACCGACATGTTGGGGGAACCGGGCGCGCAGCTCGGCAAAGTCCGGCAAGTCCGGCGTCACAACGGTTCCCTGTCCATGCAACCGCACGATTTTCGGCGGTCCTGTCAAAGCACAAAACATCAACACAATGCGTCCGTTCTCGCGCAGGTGTGCGATCGTTTCGACACCACTGCCCGTCAGGTCCAGATACGCGACCTGGCGCGGCCCCAGAACTTGGAACGTATCCATGCCTTTGGGCGAGCAGTTGACCATGCCCTGGGTATCCAGCGGGGCCGTTGCCACAAAGAACAAGTGCTGTGCCTTCAGCCACTCTGCCAACTCAGGCGTGATTTCGTCGTAGGTCTTGCCCACTATAAGGTTCCATCTCGCTGGATGAGGATTGCATCGATTGTCGTAGTCGCCGCCTCGCAATCACCGAGGCCACCGCGACACGCAGGATGGCACCAATGATACCACGATCAGTTCCTCTCCCGGATTAGCCCCAAAGACTTGACGAAGCGAGATCGGTACATCCAGAGTCCGTAAACAGGTCGGCCATTGCCTCCCAATCGTTCGCTCGCGCCCGAAGCAGGGGTGCCGTACCATTTTGTCGTGTAGGATTTGCCCGTATTGAAACCCATTGGAGTGATTTCCATGAACACAAACTGGACGCCTTCCATCCACAGATAGGCATTCACATTAATCGCGGCCAGACCGTAGCCTTCGCGAGCCATGATCGATTGGCTGTCGGTCGCAGACTCATAGATCGGTGCGACATTGGCAATGATCTTGCCGGCATTGGTGTTGACCTCGATGACGTCCACACCGATGACAGGCAATTTGGCGGGATGTGCCATAAAACGCCGCTGCCCACGATCCTGCCCCACCGAAGATGTCAGATAAGCCGGCGAAAAGTTCATGCGGCACCGCGGATGAATGTTCGTGTCCATGGCGTTTTCGAGGGCGCGGACATTTCCCAGAATCGCCTCGTTGCGTGCCGTTTGCTGATCATTCAATTTCACATCCGGTGCGGGGCGTTGCTCGGTCAGATTCTCTTCGCCAAGCCGCAGCGAGTTGACAAATTTCTCACTAACCTGACCGGGCACCCTGGAGGAAGGGCCGCTTACACGAATATGCACGATCAAATCATCCATCAGCACAAAACAACCATGCAATGATCGCGCCGCGCTGATGACCTTGTACGTGCGCCCGGGATAATCGGATACGATGACTGATTCGGTACGCTCGAACTCACCAATCGCCGACTCGACATCGTCCAGGATCTGACTATCGGATTGTCTTGGGCTGATCGGGTAACGAAACACGGCAAGCAGGAATTTTTGTCCCTGGACCGATGCAGTGATTTCGGTGACATCGACATTGCGACGATTTACTCGCAGTTGCGATTTGCCGGTGGCGGGCTGGCCCAAAAATCTCGCGCTAATGTTCAGGTCAGGCATTGCGATACGACGCCAGTTATCTGCCGGCGAAGGCGTTGTCAATTCGGTTTCGACAAAACCTTCCCACTTGGGATAGGTCGCAATCCAGGGGCTGCTGAGACGCGTCGTATCCATAACAAAGCGTTCAGTTTCCTCGTCCGTCTTTTCGACGACGGGCGTCTCGTCCTGACCGTCTGTCCGAGCTCCTCCCAGTACCGACGCCATAAACACAATGAACACAAATGCAGCACCGACGATGCCGCTAATCAAAGAGGCTACCTGGACGCGACGCAAACCAAATGCCAGCAAGCCAGCGCCCAGCAAGCCGAGAATCAACCCGGCCGCCTGCCCCAAAGTCCCGTCTCCCTGAAACCGCGCAACCTGCATTCCGAACAGTGGTAACAGGTTCAACACGATACCCAGTAGCAACAGGAATGCACCGAGGCACAAGCAACTCTTCTCGATACTGCCGAATCCAGCGGCAATAGAATTTGATCGTGTTTTTGTCGCCGGTGGTTGACGGATTGCCGAACGGGGCGCTCCAGGTGCGGGCGACGGCAATTCGGCTGGTAACGAATCAAGGTCCGGCAAAGGAGCCAGTGGATCAGCCAAAGTCTCGGACGGGTTGGGATTGTCGACGGGCAGAAATCTTGGCGCCGGTTTGCCGGGTGAAGAATCGGACAGTTGCACGTACGCCTGGAACTCGGCGGAACAGGCCTGACATTTGACCAACTGGCCAGCCATCTGAGCGTCGACGACGTAAGCCCGTTGGCATTCGGGACAATGTATCGTGATTTGCGGCACGGATTCCTCAAACGATCAAGAGTTGTGCCCCGGGCAAGCACCAGACCGATTTCGCAGCATGCGGATGGGACTATCCATTTTACGATGGAAAACAAATTCAGTTCAAGAATTTGGCCTGGCAGAGATTCCTTTCAGCCAATCGACGAATTTTCTTCCCCAACGATCGTCAAATCCACCACCGCTCAAAAAATCACGATTCTCGCGGGTCTTCGGCTACCGGCGTGGTATCCATCGGGATGGCCGGAGGCGATTCGGGTTCTTCTCGCTGGACAGTGGTCAGTTGGGATGGACTGGCCAGTGTACGACGCCAAAAGTCATGGGCCTTTTCCACGGCGACATGCAACAACGAACCCTCGGGATACTCACTATCCTTGTATTCGCCAGCTGGTACACCGGTCATCAACTCGATGGCCTGGTGGATTGTACTGACGGCATACACACGGAATTTGCCGTCGCGACAAGCATCCACAATGTCACGTCGTAGCATCAGGTCTCCGACATTGGATTGCGGGATCACGACACCCTGTTGACCTGTTAAACCAAAATAGGCGCATGCGTCGTAGAATCCTTCCACCTTCTCATTCACACCACCGATTGCTTCCAGGTGTCCGTGCTGATCAATCGCTCCGGTCATGGCCATGCCCTGATGAATGGGGATGCCGGTCAGAGCGCTAAGTAGACACACCATCTCCGCGCCGGAAGCCGAATCGCCATCGATGCCGCCGTAACTTTGCTCGAAGGCAAGCGACGCGCTAAAGGCCAGGGGATGGGGCAGCTTCAGCAAATGTCGCAGCAATCCACCAAGGATATGGAATCCCTTGGTGTGAATAGATCCAGACATCTTGGCAAAGCCTTCGATGTTGATCAGCCCCGCACGACCGGGCCCGATCGAAGCCGTAATCCGTGCAGGGAATCCATAGGTCAATGGACCGGCCCGCATCACCGCCAGTCCATTGATCTGGCCCACCACATCTCCATCGGTTTCGACAATGATTGTGCCGCGTTCAACCAGTTCCTGAAATTTTTGCGATGGCAAGCTGGCACGCTGTCTCGTGCGCCGCACCGCGTCGATCACATGGGAATCGGACACCGGGTTGTCTCCGTCCTGATTGGCTACAAAAGCTGCTTCCCGAGCGATGTCTGCAATCCGGCGAAACTTGGC
>JBPCVB010000659.1:0-5119 GCA_051010855.1 Pirellulaceae bacterium
ATTTTTGCGCCTCACGAATTGGTAGTCGAGGTCAAGGTGTTGGGCGATGGCGCGCACCACCACGTCGACATCCGCGATCACTTCCTCGCCGTTAAACCGCAGGATATCCCCTCCTTGACTCTTGATAACTGCCTGAATCAGATCCTTCTCCGCCCCGCCATCCCGACAGGGTCGGGATTGACGACCCTCCCGGCGGGAGGGTCACGAGACTTGGCCACTAAATTCGACGAAGAGCCCTCAAGGGAGGGTAATTGATAGGCCCGACTTACTGCGAATACACCAGTTGCAGTTTCACGAACAGCGGTTCCAGTTGCCCGCGGTACTGGCGGAATCGCTGCTGCACGCCGGGTTCGCAACTGTCGATCAATGGCTGCAACTGGTTCCAGTTTGTAATGGCTGAATTCAGGTGCTGAGCAATAATTTGATTGCTGGCTCGACTATCCAGATGCGTGTGCAATCGATGAATCGAATCCTGCAGGCCCTGTGCCTCTCGCTGGATGTCGCGTCGCAGTGCGGTGGGATAGCGGCGATTCGCCAGCACGAGTTCGTTCAACATGAGGCTGTTTTGCCGACACAACTCTTCCAGTTGCGAACACATCGCCAGCATCTCTTCCTGACTGAACTGCGGTCCGCCACCCAGCGATTGCTCGAGCAACGCCATGGTCTCGTTGCCCGAATTCAGATGACGCTGGACTTCCGGATTCTGAATCGGTCGATAATGACTGGTCATATCCTGCCAGGCGACATTGAAGATGCGGAAGTCCCATACGAGATCGTCGACCGAGTCGGCTTCATTGATCGTCTGGCTGAAACTTGCGCAAGCGCCCTGGATCTCGCGCGCTGAGGACATCAAACCGTCGGGATCGCTGCAGGCCATGGCATCCTTGAGCGTTACCGCATGCAGGATGTGATCCACGTCCTGCTGCAGCGTGCCGACCATGTTGGCCAGGTAGGCCTTGTCCATCTGCACCGGCAACCACAGGCTGGCGTAGATTTTGCGTCCAGTGTCCTCGATTCGCAACACGTCGCGACGAATGCGGTCATTGCCGTACTCGCGCAGCTCAGCGGCGTACGGTCGCCAGCCTTGCTGACACTGCTGGTAGGCCGAAACGATGGAATCGTAGTCTTCGGTATCGATCAGCGATGTCGACTGGCGAATCTGGTTCATCAATTCGCGGCCCTCGAGCAACAAATGCTCCTGCTCGGGATGTCCCTGCATGTCCCAGCGAATATCCTGCAACAAATGCCGGAATTCGGCCGACAAACGCGACGTCAGTGAGACCAGTTTGGTGCGATCCAGTTGCGGCTGCAGTCCCAGCATGTTGCACAATTCGGTCTCGTGAATATTGACTTCTTCCACCAACCGCCGAATGTCCCGGCTGACTCCTCGTGACTGAGTCAATGTGTGGGCCAGTGAACGCCATTGTTGATCGACTTCCGACCAGGCACTGGCCACCTGGGCCAATGTCCGGAACTGGCCGGCACTCTGATACATCGCATCACAACTGGCCTTGATGCCGACGGCAGTCGCCAATGGTTGCCGATAGCTATGAGAGGTTAGCGACGCGTGCCGCAAGGCGTTGACCAATTGACCCATGCTGCCAGAAATGTGACCCAGTTCCTCACGTACGGCAGACCACTCGGGCGGAACCTGGGAAGGTGGAGGCGCCTGACCAGGACGCACTTGGCCAGGCCGGATCTGACCGGGTTGCACCTGGCCCGGCTGGGGTTGGCCGGAGTTGTTCAATTGGTCCAGCTGGGATTCGATCAATCCCTGCAACAAGTCCTCGACAAAACGGCGGCGCTGTTCACGCTGCGCATCGGCAATGGCGGGAGAGAAAAAGGAAAACAACAATGCGCTGAGAAGAGTTTTCTGAAACATGGCGGGGCTCGATTGAGAAACGGATCGGAAGAGGTTATTTGTGGGCGTCGTGGCAGGATTTGCAGTCGGTGGCGGTCAGCAGTTTGTCGGCTGCATCCTCGTCGCCATCGACCGCTGCCTGGGCCGCCTCGATAAGCAATTTGGTCCGCTCATCCCAGCTATCCTGTTCACCCTGCGGCGGTGAGTTTTTGGCCATGGACTGGTAGAACACCAGCAACTGTTGCTTTTCCTCATCGGTCGCGTCGCCGGTGGCAACTTTCTTCAGCAAACCGTCCTTGCCGTGAGCCTGCTTCATAACATCCTTGATCGTGTATTGTTCTTCCTCTTCCGGTTCCTGTAGGGGAGCGGCGGCCAAGGCGCCTATCGCCAGAAAAGCGGTCAGTAATCCAAAGATGCGGGGGCCGGTCATGAACAAATACTCCGATTTGAATGTGCGAAAAGTAACGCTGCGCATTATCCTGTTTATTTGGGCACGAGCAAGCAACTGGCAACCCAATCCATGGAAACGAATTGTCCGGAGCGGGGGTATGCTCGATAATCCCCTGGCGGAATTCACTACGGTCGACAGTCAAAGGTCATGAAAGCATGAAACAGTTAGTATCGCTGGCCCTGATGGTTGCGGGCTCACTCGCAATGGGGACTTACACAATCGCACAGGAAGCAAAGGTGACTTTGCTTGGTCGCCACATCGAAGACTTTGAATTGCAGGACGTGGCCGGTACGCCGCATTGGTTGGTGGATGCCGATGCCAGTTGCACGGTTGTGTTGTTCCTGGGCCGGGAATGCCCGCTGGTGCGTCAGTACGTGCCGCGACTCAACGAGTTGCAAGAGGAATTTTCAGACCGCGATGTTCGCTGGCTGGCCATTAACTCCAACCAACACGACTCGCTTGCCGAGTTGCAACATTTTGTCGAGCACATGGAACTGCAGGTCCCTCTGCTCAAGGATCCCGGCAATCGTATCGCCGACCTTTTCGGCGCCACACGCACGCCCGAGGCATTCCTGCTGGATGAATCCCGGGACGTGGTTTACCACGGTCGAATCGACGATCAGTTCACTTACGGTCGTCAGCGCCCCGCAGTGGTAACACGATTTCTGGCCGACGCCATTGAGGACGTACTCCATGGCCAGCCGGTATCACTGCCCTCGACCGAGGCCGAAGGTTGCATCATCGGGCGAGTGTTTCAGGCCGCGGCAGACGGCCAGCATGCGGTAACCTACTGCAACCAGATCAGCCGCATCCTGCAACGCAATTGCACCAGTTGCCATCGGGCCGGCGAGATTGGCCCCTTCGCGCTGGATGACTATGACGAGGTGACCGGCTGGGCCGGCATGATTCAGGAAGTCGTGAACGAACGCCGCATGCCGCCATGGCACGCCAATCCCGAACATGGCACGTTCAGTAACGACTGCCACCTGAGCGAAGACGAAATCGCCATGATCAACCAGTGGGTCGACGACGGTGCGCCAAAAGGCGACTCCGCCGAATTACCGTCGCCTGTCGAATACACCGTGGGCTGGCAAATCGGCGAGCCCGACGTGGTGATACCGATGAGCGAACGGCCCTATCGTGTTCCCGCCACAGGTACCGTTGAGTACCAGTACTTTGAAGTTGACCCTGGCTTCACCGAAGACAAATGGGTCACGGCGGCCGAATGTCGGCTCGGCAATCGAGCTGTGATTCACCACATCATTGTCGGTGTGCGTGGAGAAGGAGACTTTGGTCGAGGCGTGCACGAACTGCAATCCGACTGGATCGTGGCTACAGCGCCCGGCTCGCCGCCGTTGCAGCTACCTGAAGGTTACGCCAAGCTGATTCCGGCTAACACCACGCTGATCTTCCAGATGCACTATACGCCCAACGGTGTCGCAACGACCGACATTAGCTCAGTCGGTCTGAAGTTTGCCGACCCGGACGAAATCACGCATCGTGTCGTGACCTGGAAAGCCCACAACGAAGATTTCCGGATTCCAGCCGGAGACGACAACCATCGTGTCAACGCGCGGTTCCGTTTCCCACGCGACGCAGAGCTGCTGTCACTGTTCCCACACATGCACCTGCGTGGCAAGGCATTTCGTTACACTGCAACGTTCCCCGACGGCGAACAGGAAGTCCTGCTGGATGTGCCAGCATATGACTTCAATTGGCAAAACGCCTATCGGCTGGCGGAACCCATGTCGATTCCCTCTGGCACGCGTTTTAAATGCCAAGCCTGGTTCGATAATTCCAGCGGCAATATCGCCAACCCCGATCCCACGGCAAGCGTACGTTGGGGTGATCAAACGTGGGAAGAAATGATGATTGGCTACTTCAACGTGGCCGTGCCGGTGGACACTGAATAGGTCGTTGGCGGCGGACAACGCCATCGAGGCATGCTCACGCAAGCGTGAGCATGGCACCCGGCACCCCTTAGGCCCAGCGATAGTAACCTTTACGGGTTGGCGAAAACTTTCTAAAGATGCCGGTCGTAGCGACCGATAAGGAGAGCAACGTCCTCGTTCGTTTCCTCATCACCGCTAGCACCCCGGTGCTGGCGGCGTCGCAAATGCCATGACCACCAAGTCTGATTCGGCTGCCACCCAACCCACCGTGCGTGCCCGTCCCGCCCTGTTCCGCGCTCTTGGCCATCAAGAGCCTCCAGAATTCGTTGAGATCAATCAACGACGTTATCAGCGTGTGGAAACATATAAACACGACTCGTGGGCAGCCACCGGTTTGTACCGTCATGAGGACGATCTGGTGGTGTGCAAGTTCAATCGCGAGCAGCCGATCTTTCTGCTGCCTATGAAATGGCTGGGGCGCCGGCTGGCGCGACGTGAAGGGATGCTGTTGCAAAAGTTGGCAGACGTGCCACAGGTGCCTGCCTGGAGTGGTACCGTCTGCGTCGACGGCCAGCCACGCAAGACCGCCGTGGCCCACACATTTATTCCGGGTCACCCGCTGCGTTACAAGCAACACGTCAACGACGATTTCTTTCCCGTGCTGAACGAAACATTGCAGCAAGTCCACGATTGCGGAGTGGCTTACGTCGATTTGCACAAACGCGAAAACGTGCTGGTCGACGATGAAGGTCGTCCCTGGTTGATCGATTTTCAGGTTGGCTTCTGGCGCCCACGTTCAAAGGTCATGGCGGGCCTGACGAACTGGTTGCTGAAATTTCTGCAGCAAAGCGACCACTACCACCTGGCCAAGCATGTACGCGTCAATCGTCCCGACCAGTTCCATGGTGACATCGA
>JBPCVB010000660.1:0-6017 GCA_051010855.1 Pirellulaceae bacterium
AAATTGCCCTCTCGGTTGCTGTCATTTCGCAAAAAAACACGCCACCGGCGTGTCCTGTATCGGCATAGTGCCTCCGAACTACCTGTAAATCTACCCAGACAGGCGATTTTGGTCAACGCCGCGCGGCTCTCGAAGGGCCTGTAACAGCTATTCCACCGAGCGAAACGTGCCGTGGTAGCTGCGTGCGATTTCCTGCAGCATTTCCAGCCCTACATCGCAATGAAAGGCAATGGTGTTGATCACGACATCGTCAGGATCGCTGACGTTTTGCTGTAGCACCGCCCGCCTCAGCAAATAAGGCCCGGTGCGGTCATAGAACTGGCCGTCAGTCAGCAAAAAAATCATGTCGGGCTCCATCCTCAAGGCGCGGCGTACCGACGATAACGGCATGGTACTGTCATTGGGAAATTGCCTCCCCAACCACAGCTTAACGGCGTCAATGTTGCTCTTGCTGGCACTAACCAGGTTGTTTCTCCCCTCCAGTTGGGGCATGGGGTGACAAGCGTCACTAAATAGATACACAAAGAATTTCTGGTCCGGCTGCAGCGACTCGATTGACTTGATCAATTCGCTGCTGGCATCCGCCCACCGTTTGCCCTGCATGCTGCCCGATCGGTCGACGATATAAACAATGTTTCCCGCGTTGGCCGAAATTCCGAAAAAACTGGAACCACCACCACCCGATACATCGACTTCCTGCAGGTGACGAGCCACCACCTGAGACAAGTTCTGCTGCCCGATTGCCTCGCCGGTCTCAAACAGCGGCTCCTCAAAATCCGCTGCGAATTCCAGCTCGGGTTGATACTCGAGCAATTGCTCCGCGACACGTTCTTCCGGTTGCGTGTTGGCCTGGTCGAAACTCTCCATACTCGACATGTCGAGCTGGAAATCATCCAGCTCCGTCATCGCGGCCAGATCATCGGTGCCCAGTTCCAGCGCAATGGGCGGATTCACGCTGACTCGCATCGTGAGAAGAGCCAGACCGAGTATCACCGTGAGGTGGATAATCATGCTGGCAAGCCATGACTTCGAGCCGCTTACGACTTCGCTTTCCCAAAAACCACCGGTTTCCTCATCATAGAATTCACGGTGCGTTTCATCCTCGGGGTCGATCGGCGTAGTCTCCGGCTGATCGGGAGTACCGCGAAATGTGGGCCGATCGGTGCGTTCCAGCTGCTGGAGATGGTCGAGTACCTGCTCGGACCGGGGCAGCCCCGCATGTCCCGTAGAAGGATGAGATGGATTCGAACCTGTCATTCCCGTGCCCTGTTCCTGAGACTGCGCGAATTGAAGGGAAGTGGCAGTGGTGTTCGAGAGCGAGAGCTTGCGTCGATTTGATTATCGGGCGGATGGCGCCCAAATACAACAACTTGACACGTCAAAAACCAGGCAATGTGAAGTTTCTGGTGAGTGAAGCCGCGATTTTTCCGGCTTTTTGGTGAGCGACCGTTGGTTGGGCGTTAGCTGGCAATTCCGGATATGCAGGGGCAGCGGCCATGATCGATATTGTTGCCAAGTCGAAAGCCCGCCTATACTTCCTGCCGACCCAGTCCAAGGATGGAGATAACTATGCGCGGCTTGCCAGGCTTTGTTGCGTTCTGTCTGTTTGTGATTCCCGCAGGCTTAACCTGCCACGCCCAATCCTCAGCGCCCGACCAGTCCGCTCCGCCACCAGCCCCCCCGGCAATGCAGGAGCAGGTACCGGCCTCCGAATCACAGGACGATTTGCCGTGGCAACCTGGACTGGGACAACCCGTACAATTGCCGCCTCAAACACCAGCCGCATTGCCGCAAGGTCAGCCGGCAAACGGCGGAATTCCGCAGCCGCAGCCTGCCACGCCAATTCCTGTCGCCAGACCACTTCCCGGTGGAACAGTCGGCAATGCCGTCGCGCCGCAGCCAGGCAGCATTCCGGGCCAGGCCCCGCCTCCGGGCCAGGGAATTCCCTATCCCGTACAGCCAACAACTCTGGTCACGCAACCGCAGGACGCCGCCGGCAATCCCAACGTCGTGGATTCCAATATCACACAAGTCACGCGTGGTATGCAGCAGTTGCCCAATGACGCGGGTCAGGTTTGGCGCACTTACGACATCTCGCCCTACACCTACATGATTCAGAATACCAACAATCCCCAGCAAGCTGTCGTTGACTGGATCCTCAAGGAAACAGGAACCGAATTGTGGTTTTCACAACCCATGGGCGTGCTGAATGCGGCTCGAAATGAACTGCATGTTTATCACACGCCCGAAGTACAAGACCGCATCAAGCCGATCATTGACCGGTTTGTGAATTCTCGCGGTCAGGCCCGGGTGGTCGGATTAAAGCTGGCGACGATTGCCAGTCCCGATTGGCGCAGCTCGGCATTTTCAATGATGCAGCCTGTGGAAGTGCATTCGCCCGGTCTGGAGGCGTGGCTTATGTCCAAGGAGAATGCCGCCATCCTGGCCGGTATTTTGCGTAACCGTGGCGACTATCAGGAACGCAGCAACAGTGACCTGATCGTAAACGACGGGCAGAAATACTTGCTGGGTCGCACACAGCCGGTCAACTTCATTCGATCGTTGGGTTGGGTCAATGATGGTGTCGGCCAATATCGGCCAATCAACGACCAGATTGATGAAGGCTACACTCTGGAATTCAGCACTCTGAGTTCCATCGACGGCCAATCGATCGAAGCCATCATTGGCTGTCAACTCAACCAGATTGAGCGGGTGCAACCGGTCACGATTGAATTGCCCGGGCCGGCTGGCAACGTACAGCCGGTGCAATTGCAGATTCCACAACTCGTCAGCTGGGAATTTGACGAACGGTTCCGCTGGCCTGCCGACCAGGTACTTGTACTTAGTGCGGGCGTGGTGGCCACTCCCGATCCCCAACGTCAGGCCTTGCTGGGCATCCCGGCCCTGTTAAGTGGCACACGGCATCGGGCCGACGCCCTGATGTTCATCGAATACAAGGGGGTCGCCCAGGCCGCCCCGCAGCCAACGCCAGCACAAGGCACGGCGGCAAATTCCAACGGATTGTTGCCAGTGACGCCCCGCCGATAGCTTTTCCGGGGTTTGACCCGTCTCGACGATATCCGGTCACATTTTAGAATGGCGTTGTAGCTGAAGGACCGAACTGCGACTCGACCTATGTCAAATTCCAATCGCCGTGTTGTAATCACCGGTGTGGGGCTGATTAGCCCGCTGGGTAACAGCGCTACGGACCTGTGGGGTCACCTGTCGCAACGTCAAAGCGGCGTCGATTATCTGCGGGCGCTGCCCGTCGAACATTTTGCGACCCAGATTGGCGGCGAAGCGCGCGACTTCACCGGCAACATCGACAATTTTGGTGCGCTCGACAAAACGCTGAAACGCAGCCTGAAAAAAGGACTGCGTTTGATGTGTCGCGAAATTGAAATGGGTGTCGCCGCTGCCCAACTGGCACTGCAGGATGCTGGTCTGGATGCTGAACAGCGAGACCCCGAACGCATCGGCACGGTGTTCGGTACCGACTACATCATGACGTTGCCGCAGGAATTCAGCGCCGGGATTCGCAAGTGCATCAACGGTCAGGATCGTTTTCACTTCGAACAATGGGGTGAGGAAGGGCTGGCCCAGGTCGCGCCGTTGTGGCTGCTCAAATACTTGCCGAACATGCCGGCCAGTCACGTGGCCATCTATAATGACTTGCGAGGACCCAGTAACACGTTGACGATGCGCGAAGCATCTTCCAACGCTGCCATCGCGGAGGCAGTCACCACGATTCGTCGCGGTACAGCAGATGCCATGCTGGCCGGTGCCACAGGCACGCGTATTCATCCGTTACGCAGTGTGCATGTCGCCATGCAGGAGTCACTGGTTAATGGGGTCGCCAATCCGGCAGCCGCCAGCCGGCCATTCGAGAAGAATCGCACCGGAATGGTTTTGGGCGAAGGCGCCGGCGTGGTGTTGCTGGAATCACAGGAATCTGCCGAAGCCCGGTCGGCCAAAATTCTGGGCGAGGTCGTCGGTTACGCGAGCAGTTCGGTGGCCAACGTTCGTGCGGTCGCCGATTACCGGCAAGCCTTTGAAAATGTGCTGACGATCGCCCTGCGCAACGCGGACATGACCCCGACTCAGGTCGGCCATGTACATGCCCACGGCAACTCGACCATTCGCAGCGATCAGGAAGAAGCCGCCGCGATCGACGAGGTTTTTGGCGAAGCAGGGACTCCCGTCACGGCCGCCAAAAGTTATATGGGAAACCTTGGCGCCGGCAGCGGCGTGGTCGAGATTATCGCCAGTTTGCAGGCGCTACTGCATCAAGAGCTGTTTCCCATTCTTAACTACGAGACTCCCGACCCGCAGTGCCCCTTGCGGGCCGCCGATCCGGAACAACATTCTCCGGGCGACAGTTTCCTGAACGTCAACATCACTCCCTTTGGCCAGGCCAGCGGAGTTCTGGTACGCAAGTACGCCGGCTAGTCGGTTAGCCGAGCGTTGCGTTTCACTGGCACATCATTGATGCCGTTTCGCATCATGCCCGATGATTGAGCACAACAGTGCCGGGAAAGTGGCTCCGATCAACCCATGCCAAACAAGGCAATTCGGGGGTTGGCCGTGAAAAAACGTGTTTGGCCGGGTATCGGCATTCAAATCGCAGTATGGCGAAGTCCGAACATTCTTCTCGCCACCATACCTGCTATTCCCTCCTTTCCCCCGCCATGGATAAACCGAACATCCGACAAAACAACACCACCAAAAAACTGGTGTTCAAGCTAATTGATGTCTTCGCCATTGGGTTCGGCCTGTTTCTTTTATTGCAATGGTTTCCGGAACTTAATAGTCAGGCGACCCTGGCAAGCTTTCTGATCGCCATCGGCATTTTCAGTTTGTTTGCTGAACTTATGGGGCTCTACAGAAACTGGCAGGGCATCCAGTTCATACGCGAGGCCACGATCAACCTGATGGCCTGGGCATTGACAGTTGGATGCCTGATCACGCTGGGATCGTGGAGCGTCTACACCACCGAGTTATCAAGTCAGGCATTGATGGTCTGGTTCGGATTTACGCCGGTCATTTCACTGAGTTTCCGCATCATGTGGCGCTGGGTAATGGCTGCCCTGGTTAGCGGAGGTTTCTACACACGCAATTTTGCCGTCGTGGGCATCAACGATCTGGGCATGCATCTGGTACGCAACATTGATTCGTCTCCGGAACTGGGGTTGCGATTCCTCGGCTTCTACGATGATCGACCCGATGAGCGCACGTCGAAACTGCCCGAAGATCTGGAAGTTCGACTGGGACGTATTGATGATCTGATCAAGCACGCTCGTCGCCAACGAGTCAGTGTCGTATTCATCACGCTGCCGATGCGCGCCGAAGACCGGATTCGCCAGGTGATTTCACGCTTGTCCGACTCGACCGTTTCGGTCTACATCGTGCCCGACCTGTTCGTGTTTCAGATGCTGCACAGTCGCTGGTCCGATGTGCAGGGCTTGCCGGTGGTCAGCGTGTTTGAGAATCCGTTTTATGGAGTGGACGGACTGCTTAAGCGTTTTTGCGACATCGGTCTGGCGGCCCTGTTCCTGATCATCGCGGCGCTACCGATGTTATTGATCGGCCTTGCCATTAAACTGACTTCTCCCGGTCCGGTGCTGTTCCGGCAACGCCGCTACGGCCTCGATGGACAGGAAATCCGTGTGCTCAAGTTTCGCACGATGACCGTCTGCGAGGATGGTGACCAGGTGAAACAGGCTCAGCAAAATGACAAGCGGCTCACGCCCATTGGCAGTTTCCTGCGCACGACCTCGCTGGATGAACTGCCTCAACTGCTAAATGTGCTGCTGGGATCCATGTCCATCATTGGTCCACGACCCCATGCCACGGCTCACAACGAGTTTTACCGCTCGCAAATCGAAGGCTACATGTTGCGTCACAAGGTCAAGCCGGGAATTACCGGATGGGCCCAGGTCAACGGCTGTCGAGGTGAGACCGAAACGGTGGATAAAATGGCCGACCGCATTCGCTTTGATCACCAGTACATTCGCGAA
>JBPCVB010000661.1:0-4492 GCA_051010855.1 Pirellulaceae bacterium
GTGTACAGCTTCAGGTAGCTCCGACGACGCTGCTTTTTTTCGCCCTTGTCCTGCGCCTGCTCGGGCTTGCCATCGCCGTCCGGGGAGTCCTCGGTCATGCGTTCACGAGAATAGTACCCATCGTGGAATCGCTCGAGGAATTCGGCAAAGCGTTCTTTTGAGTTGTGACCTGGACGGTGGGTCATGGCGGCACATCAGAGTGGGGGTGGGACACAAATCCGAACTGAAATAATCGGCGAAACGCTGCCGGAAGCAAGTCCACGCAATTTCTGCCACGTGGCGGCCCTGAATCGCGAACCGGACAGCTCGCCAAAATCGGCTACCCACCAAAAAAAAGGCCGACAGCCACGCTGTCGACCTGTGAGTTTTTCAATTGAGTCCGCTCGTTTACGGATTGAAGGGACTAATCAAACGGATGCCACCCACACCAACGTTGTTATTGTTGTTGGAGGCTTCCGAGAACGTCCAGGCCAGGGCGATTGGCCAGATCCAGCCACCGAAGTCGCCAAAGCCGCCTCCCTGCTGATAACCACCGTAGCCGCCGCCTCCGCCACCGTAGCCATTACCGCAGTTGGCGCCATTGTTGAAGTAGTTGTAGGGCATCTGGCTGAAGTCACGCATTTCAGGCAGTGGCTCAGTCATGGCGTCAAAGTAGGAGGCTTCTTGCATGTGTGCATTAATCCAGCCCATGGAATCGGGATTGACCATTGCCATATCCAGGCGAGTTGGCTCAACCTGTTGGCTCGCCGAAATTTGACGGAACAGCGGATCGTACTCGTTACTGGTTTGCGGCTGCGACACACCCATGTTGGGTCCGCCGTTGACCAGTTCCAGACCGATCGTGCCGAATCCATCGGCACCGACAGCCACCAGACCGTATTCACCCGCTGGCAAACCGGCAATTTCAAAGACGCCCTTGTTGTCCACCTGGGTGTCGGCCAGCAGTTCACCGTTCTGGATGATCAGCACGCGCGAATTCATGACCTCGACGGGGCGACCCGAGCGATTATGCATCGCGTGCAGACGACCAATGAAACGACCGTCATTGAGGATGGCAACCTGATGATGTTGAATCGAAGTGGCTGGCAAGGTCGGTTGGGCGAACGTCCGGAACCCTGCGAAGCCGTAATAACGCGGCGGGTCTGCAGGCTCTTCGCCAATGTCATAAATGCCGTACTCGCGGAACTTCACCGTCGGTGAATACTCCGTGACCAGCTTGGTGATCAATTTGGTGTTCTCGCGGCCACCGACAGGCAACGTCGCAATGGACAAAGGTTGGCCACTCACACCTGCATCGTTGGCAATGGCCAGGAAGCTGTAAGCAAAAACGGCGTCCGGTGCATAACCAAAGATGGTGTAGGGACCTTCCGAGGCGCTTTCGAGAGTAAACGAGCCGTCAGCACCGGTGATGGCCTCGCCAACCACAAATCCGTCACGCAGGAGGTATACGTTGACCTCTTCGGCGATCCCCAGCACACGGCCGTCGATGCCATCGTTTGGATTCAGTACGATCCAGTTGGCTCGCAGGTCATCGGAGACGCGTCCACCGTCGAATCCGAATCCGGCTGCTGTCCACCCGACAAGTCGTTTGTCGATCACGGGATCCGGTTCATCTTTCACATTAACCTGAGGCCGGCTCAGGTCCTGGATCGTGTCCGATGTCACGTCCTCCTGGGCACCGGTAAGGAATGAATAATCCTGAGGACTGGCTTGCGCCGTCAACGCGCCGAAAATTGACAGCGTGAGAACCACTGCCACAAAGGTAGGGAGATGAGTGAATTTCATTGGTACTTCTCAACGACAAAGGGTTGTTTGCATTACTGCTGGGGGAATGTCAGGCGCGGATGCCTGGTCAACGGCATACATTCCAACTGGACAGTAACTCCTGGTTACGGCGCGTTCCTGTCTTTAATCGAACCAAAGCATGTGAATACGTGACCCGCGAACGGCAAGTTGCGGATGTTTCGTTTATTCACGGAGTGAGATGTGTACTTCAGTCTCTGTGGGGCGATAGCACAGAAACCGCCTGCAAACGGTGTACAGAAAGCACAATCCACGCGATCGGCAAACTTCAACAACGTGCTACAATCCCAACCCCGGAATGCTTCACGCTTGATCCGATAGCCGTTCTTCCAGCGACTCGACCCGGCGAGTCAATTCCGCGACGGTTTGCCTCAATTCAGAAAGTTCACTTGAGGGTGAACGACCGGCTGCACTGGCCGGTGCTTCGCTCCGGATTTCCGCAGCGTTGATGGAGGCCTCGGTTGGCTGTTCTCCATCCTGATAGAGCGCGTGCGTTACGATCTGGCCACGCCCCGGAGGCGTGAGATTGATCAACAAATTCTTCGCCAGAAGGCGATCAAGAATCGGCTGCAAGGCGGCCAGATTATCGATCGGTTCCATGCGGGCAGCCCGGCCACGTAATTCACCCACCGTCTGCTCGCCACGCAACAACAGTTCCGTCGTCACGGCTAGTTCCCATTTGTCGACACCCAGCCATTCGTAGGCCCTGTGCCGGTATTTGGAAACCCGGCCGTCTCCCTGGACTTCCGAAACCGCGCCCATTTCCCTCAATTCGTCAAGAGTTGCCATCACATCATCCGAATCCAGGTCCATTAACGGCTTGCGATTGCTCTTTTGGTTGCAAGCGGTCTTGATTGAATTGACCGTTAACGGGTAGGAATCAGGAGTCGTTTTGGCCTTTTCCACCAGAACTCCCAGCACCCGACGCTGCAAGGCATCCAGAGTCTGCCACGGAGCAGACCCGGTTTCGGGTTCGCCGGCAACCATCGGTTCGTCAGTCATGGATTTGTCGCGGGAGAAGTAACGGGCCAGAAGACGACAGTTCTGCAAACTAATTTGAATCGATCGATTTGAGCGATTCAATGGGACAGCCGGAAAGGCCTTTTCTCGCGTTAATTGAAACAAGCCAATGCTGGATCGGGAACAGGTTGATCGTTTGCTCAGCGGATCAGCGCGCGATGCGCGTTCGCGGTTGATTCGTGCGGGGTTGCGCGGCCTGGAACCTGTTTACCGCGGTATCACTGGCATACGCAATCGCACGTGGGATCGACGCGGCTATCGCGCCGCGCGGGTGACGGTGCCCGTAATTTCCATTGGCAACCTGACCACCGGTGGTACCGGCAAAACGCCGTTGGTGAGATGGGTTGTGCAAAAGCTGCTGGATTCAGGTCGCTGTCCGGCTATCGTAAGTCGAGGTTATGGCAGCCGGCCCGGCGAACCTAACGACGAGTTTCGCGAGTTGCAACTGTTTTTGCCTGACACACCACATATCCAGAATCCTGATCGAGTCGCCGCCGCGCGACAGGCGATTGCACAACACAGGGCCGATTGCCTGGTACTGGACGATGGTTTTCAGCACCGTCGGCTGGCTCGCGACCTGGACATCGTGTTGATCGACGCAACCTGCCCGTTTGGCTTCGACCACTTGTTGCCGCGAGGCCTGTTGCGAGAACCGGTCGCATCCCTGCGTCGAGCGGATGCTGTGATTATTACTCGTGTGGACCAGGTGAACGTGGCGGAATTGAAGCGAATTCGATCGGTAATCGAGCCATTTGTTACGGCCGATCAAATCGCGGAAGTTTCCTTTCGGCCCAGCGGCTGGCTCGATGTTCAGGGAGATTCGCACAAGGCATTGCCGTTTGCCGGTCCGCTATTGGCTTTTTGCGGCATTGGCAATCCGGCGGGGTTTCGACGCACCGTGCAAAACTGCTGCCCGGACGTTGTCGAGTTCCACCAGTTTCCCGACCACCATCACTACTCGTCTTCCGATCTCGCCTTGTTAAACCACAGGGCTACAGCACACAATGCCTTGGCGATGATTTGTACGATCAAGGATCTCGTAAAGGTTCGTGAACTGGCCGCTGGTGCACTACCCTGCCTGGCTCTGGGCATTGCAGCTCAGTTTGAACATGGTGAGTCCTTGATTCGCGATCTGATTCTCAACACCCGGATCCAGATTGAACGAGCAGCTTGAACAAAACAACGACGATCATCGGAATCAGTGGCGCCTCCGGGGCCGGCAAAAGTGTACTGGCTCGCCATCTGCATAAACGCCTGATTGGAGATCATGAACTGGGACACGCGCAGATTCTGCACGAGGACAGCTATTATCGCGATCGCAGCGATCTCAGTTTTGAAGTTCGTGAACTGATCAACTACGATCATCCAGACGCGCTGGAACACGACCTGCTCGTGCAACATCTACAGGCGTTACGTAACGGCGAATCAGTCGAGGTACCTCAATATGATTACGCCACGCATAACCGTCGCGCGGAAACGGCTCAGCTGGACCCGGTGCCCGTCATCATTCTCGAAGGCATTCTTATCTTGCACGATCCCCGGGTACGGGAGCAGCTGGATCTGAAAATCTATGTCGACGTCCCGCTGGATACCTGTCTGATGCGTCGATTGCGTCGCGACACCCAGCAACGCAGCCGTACACTCGATTCGGTACTTGCCCAGTATGAAA
>JBPCVB010000662.1:0-6187 GCA_051010855.1 Pirellulaceae bacterium
AATTCACCGGCATTTGCAATTTGAACAATTTCCCGCTGGACGAGATTGCCCGCTATATCGACTGGTCACCGTTCTTTATGACCTGGGAACTCAAGGGCAAGTACCCGGCGATCTTCAAGGACCCCAAGGTGGGTGAGGTGGCCCGGGAGTTGTACGAAAATGCCCTGTCGATGCTGCAAATGCTCATCGACGACGGGCGTGTTGCAGCGACCGGTGTCTACGGATTCTGGCCTGCTGCCAGCGACGGTGATGACGTGATCGTGTATCAGGACGAACGACGAGATCGGGAACTCGCACGTTTCTTCATGTTGCGACAACAGTGGAAACGCAAGGGCCAGGACACGTTCCGCTCGCTCGCCGATTTCATCGCGCCTGTCGATTCCGGCCGTGAGGATTACATTGGCGGTTTCGCAGTAACGGCCGGTATCCAAATTGACCAGATCGCCGCCGAGTACGAAAAGCAAAACGACGATTACAATTCGATCATGATCAAGTCCCTGGCGGATCGTCTGGCTGAAGCCTTCGCCGAGCTCCTGCATCACCGGGCACGTCAGGACTGGGGCTATGGCACCGGTGAACAATTGTCGATGGAAGATATTGTCAAGGAACGCTACCGTGGCATTCGTCCCGCGCCCGGCTATCCCGCTTGTCCCGACCACACGCAAAAGAAAACGCTGTGGAAAATGATGGACGTGCAGCACCACACCGGGATTATGCTGACCGAGTCCTATGCCATGTGGCCCGGTTCCAGCGTGTGCGGTCTGTACTTTGGCCACCCGGACTCACGCTATTTCGCCATCAACCGCATCGACCGCGACCAGCTGGAAGATTACGCAGCGCGGAAAAACATGACGCTGGAAGAATGCGAAAAGTGGCTGGCGCCTATCCTCAAATAGCGCTGCGTTGTGCAGCCCGCGCTGGTGCGCTAATCGCGTTCATTAAACGCCTCGGATACGATGACCCTCATCAGCTCCTCCCTGTCCAGCGCCACCACATCAACAAACAGGTAAGCGGGTGCCTGGGGGTGGATACGGTAAAGCAAATCGTTGCTTTCCCACCAACGCTGCGCCAGCACAATCGCCCGGTCAGGATCGTGCAACATCATGGCGGCGACCGAAGCCCGCGAGTAGTAATACAAATCCTCGGGTAAGGTCAATTTGCTTTCCCAGTACTCGAACACGCCTTCCATCATCCGCGATCGCAATTCGGGATACTGATTAAACATAATCAGCAACAATGCCTGATGTGCCTGATGGTCAACGCGTTCCAGTTCCCTGGAAATGTTGGGATTGTCAGTGTACGGTCCGCCCTGCGCCGCCATGGCCCGCCACCAGTATGCGCTAGTGGACTCCTGATCAATCGACTGCGCGAACCACAACAAGCGGACCGCCAGGCCATTGTGATATTTTTGATTGCGGTGACTGATGATTTGCCGGGCACGGGTCAACAGAATTTTTGCTTGCGCCGGCTGTTCGTCCGCAATGGCTCTGGCCACGTTGGCATAGCTTCTGGCCTGATTCAACCCCCGATAACGATCGGCCGATTCGTCAATCAACTCGAGGGTACCGGGCAGGTCCACCAGCGCCATGCGGGCAGCGGCCTGGGTCAGGTGACCGCAAACATTCTCCTGGTCCGGACAATGCTTCAGGAAGGGCCTGACATTCTCAGGTCCTCCCCATGCCACCTCATTAATGACCTCTCTGAACCGGCGTCCATATTCGTCCTGAACAAACGGCTGGAGAAGTTGGTTTGAGGTTACTGGATCGAAAGGGGCGATGGCAAGTGCCAGCGCTCGTTTGGCCTCTGGCTGGTCGATCTCGGATATCAACTCGAGACTTTTTCTGGCGAGCGTCTCAGCCTCATCAGAAAAACCAAGGCTTCGCAAGACAACTGCCCATCTGCATGAAACATCGACTTTGGCATTCACATCCGATTCGCGTTCTACGATGTCCGCGACGGTGCGACTGATTTGCTGAACGTCGTCGTCTTCCCAGCGGGCGTGTTTGGCACCACGCACAATCATTCTCATCGCCTCAGTACCGTTCATCTGCGCGATACCCGTCAGTGCCTGGTCGACGCGGCCAATATTCAGTAGTACCTTCGAACGCTTTTCAGGCGAGATGATTGTTTCGAGCAGACTTTCGGTTTCAATCTCCGTTCCGGACATGTCGGTTGCAGAAATATGCTCTATCAGCGTGCCCAGCCAACGTTGATCGTTGCGATCCGATTGCGGCATCATCGTAGCGAGCAAATCTCGCAAATGCTGGACACGCAGCATTTCACTCCGATCGAGCAAACGAAAACCGGCTGCATCCGCCCCGGTGGCATCGAATCGTGTGAGACGAATGACGTCGCTCAATGCGTCATCCCACAGCGGCCCGCCACACAGCAGATGATCGGAATGTTCCACATAAAAAAAGCGGGATCCGGGAATGATATCTTCAAGCTCGAATCCGCCAGTCGTGTCGGTCTGGCAGGTTGTACGCAGGTCTTCGGCCAGCCCGCCTTTTTCATTCGACCATGTCCAGACAGTAGCACCGGCAACCGGCGTTCCTGTCGCATCGTTTACCGTGCCTGATATAGTGCTGGTGGGTTGCACCACAATGTCGCCAATTTCCCAATCACCCTTGTTCGGCGAAAAAGTCTCTTCGGTTTCCAGCTTCGTAAATCCTGGAGCTGAAATCACGCAGTGATGATTCTTGCGACGCAGCAAACTCAACGGTGTCCCAAAACGTCCTTCTTCGTCGGTCAACACGAACCGTTTGTCACCAAACTTCATCGGACGTCGGCTCCGTCGTGACCATTCCCAAATGGCGACCCGGGCACCTGACACGGGGTTGCCCTGCGGATCGACCACTCGACCAGTCGCGGCCATACGCCCATCGCGAGTGACGGTCAGATCCAGCAGGCGTTCGTCCTCAGGGCCGATGAAGTGCTCTTCCACCGACGCCCGGTCCGGGGCAGTTGCGGAAACATTGACCCGATTCTCGCCGCTGGTTTGCTTAAGCACGTATCGCCCCTGTTCGTCGCTGGATGCCGAATCGTAGCCGGTCTCGATCGTGCCCGAGGGCATCAGCACGTTCCAGGATGCGGTCACCACGGCATTCGGCACCGGCTCTCCATGTTCGTCGACCACCTGTCCATTGATGTGCGCGGCGCGTTCCAGCTTGATGGTGGGAATTCGATATGTCTCCGCGCCAGCCGCAATGGACAGGAACTGATGGCCCGGTGGTTTTAGCCAGGGATCGGGTACAGACATCCAGCTGACAATGCATGTACCTGGTGGACACCAGGCGTGAAATTCACCGTTTTCATCCGTCACCAATGGACCGCCCAAACCCAACCGGGCACCGGCAACCGGCTGGTCGTCGTCACTGGTTAACATGCCTGACACGCGAACGGCGGGTTTGATTTCCAGGCTGATTTCCGCAACTTCATTTGCCTTGATCACCGGCTGGTTTTCAGTGCCAATTCCAAAACCGGTTTCGATGTACCATGGGCGGTCGGGGAACTGTTGTTGTTGCAACATCACGCTGCCCACCGGTGCCTGAATTTCAAACTCTCCCGATTCGCTGGTCTCGACGGTCACCAGGCCCCAGGCATGGGCAACATCGCTTCCCCTGGGGTCGGTACGCACCGATGTCCGGAACGTCAGCTGTAGTTGTTCGCCATCGATCAATCCAGCGGGATCGTCGATCACACCCTGCAGCACACCCGTTGGCTTTAGCTGTATCGTCACCGTGTCGCGATGTTGGACACTTGCCATCTGCATTGGCAATTCATCGCACAAGATTTCCAGCGTGACCTGATCTCCAGGTGCAAGCCCGTCCATAAAGGAGTCGACAGGCAAAAAGTCGCTGTTTGAAAACAGCAGGTCAACTGACTGCCGACGTAAATTTGCGGTCCTCAAATTGCTGATTCGATATCGAGGGTTACTTGCCGGTGATCCGTCCGGCAAACGCACGTCAATTTCCAGAGGTGCTGGTAGCCGCAGCTCAAGTTCGATTTCCGGTATTACGGTCGACGCAGGAACACTCGGCAAAAAGCCTGCCGCGGCCCAGCCCGACTTCCACGCTGCCAGTTGCCAGTAGCCGTGCTCGTTGCGCCACTCGGGGAATTCAAAGTGCCCCGCGGAATCGGTCGTAGTAGTAGCGACAGGCGCATCGGGAAGGAATCCGTTTTGCAACACAACAGTGGCCCCGGCGACTGGAGCACCGTCGGGCGTCACAACGGTTCCGGCGGGCCAGGCATGGGTAGCTGGCCGGGCATCCTCAACCTGAAATACTGCCAGAATGCAACAAAGAAGAGTTGTCATGGGTATCTATTGTGTGGTCGAAAGGAGCGGACTGCAAATCGTGTGGGTCCGGGCAGTACGGGATTGCCAACCGTTTTCGACTATCGCCTGGAATTCGCTACACTCACTGGGGAAGCACAGGAACCAATCGCCACCGCACGCAGGAGCTGCCAACATGCAACGCACCCACCCCAATTCGCTGGCAATCGTGCTGCCACTGATTATGGCCGTTTTCACAACGTGTCCGCTGCTGGCCCAAACAAAGCTGCCAGCTGATTTGTTGCCCGAGGGCGCCGACATGGCCTACATGGTCCGGGACCTGGCGGAATTCAACACCAAGCTGACAAAGACCGTTAGCGAAGTGTGGACGACCATTTCCGAAGACGATGTGTGGGACCTGTACTTCTACAGCCTTGGCGATCTGGAAACGGAAGGGACCATCAACCGGGACGGTATCGGCGGCGTTGTGCTCGCCAAAGTCGACGGCCAGGGCGAATTGTTTCTCACTTACCCAATCGAAGACGTGTCGGTGGTTGCCGAACATTTTGGTGTCGCGGCTGACCAGTTGCGTGACGGCCAGGCGTTCCAGGTCGGCAACAAGAAGATCGTTATGCTGGACGATCACCTTTACGTCCTCACGCCCTGGTTCAACCTGTTCCCCGAGCATGATCAGGACGTCAGCGAAATCGAGTTACCGCTGGGCGATATGTCGTCCATTACGAACCTGCTCAGCAATGAAGACTTTGACGTGTTTTGTGAAAGTGATTGCGTGCTGATGCTGGGTGGCGGTACGTCGAAGGAGTTTTGGGGGCAAATATTGGGCGGTGCATTTGGACCGCAAAGCTGGACACGCGAAGCGGCCGGGTTCTCCGACACCGATGCCGAGCAGATGTGGGAACGATTGAAAGCGGCCGGCCGGGAAATCCGTTTCGGCCTCGCCGCGATCGATCTCGATGATGGTGTGCACGTACGCACCAAATCATTCCTGCATGAGACGGAAGATAATGCCGCCTTGCAACTGATCCGTGATGTTCGTGGCGGCGACGAACCGTCTGACTTGATGCACTTGCCTGACGGTCAGGTGCTGTTGGCGACGGCAGTCAAGGGAGACGGAGAGGAAAACGTCATGGTGGCTCGTTCGATCATGCGATTGATCGTGGAAATCGTTTCGCCCGGCGAGGACGTGTTGACCGGTGATGACAAACGGGAGTTCTACGATCTGTTCAGCAGTATCTGGCAACAACTCAATGGCACCCGTGTCGCCTTGTATCGCAACACGGGAGAAATTGGCGACGGCGGTGAACTGGCGGTGGTGATTATTTTCGATGCCAATGAGCCCGCCGAGTTGCTGGCGTCGATTCCGGGACTTGTGAATTTTGCGAACGCCGGGATCGCGCGGAATACAGATCCCGGCACCGAACCTACGATCCAGTTCGAGTATCGTTCCGGCGACTCAACAATTGGTGAACTGACCGTTGATGCGCTGGAGATCGATACATCCCGCATCGGTGAACGCAACCAGCAACGCATTACCCGGTTCTTTGGCAATGCAGCTGGAAACATCCGTTTTGTGCCAATCAGGAACAAGGTAGTCATGTTTGTCGGAACAAACCCACAGCTGCTGGAGGCTGCGTTAACCAATGTCAGGGATGAGAAACCGGGGCTGGTCGAGCACCCGGCATTCCTGGCATCCGAAAGCCGGCTGGACCCGCGACGCAAATTCGAACTGCATATGTCGGCAGTCAACCTGAATTACATCTATTCGGCCACGATTCGCAAACGCTAGGACCTGGGCAGATACACTCGGCCCGATGAGATTACCTCGCTGGGACTGGTGATCGAGGAGGATCGATTTGGGTTCGACTTGTGGATTCCCACGCGAGAACTCAACCG
>JBPCVB010000663.1:0-2986 GCA_051010855.1 Pirellulaceae bacterium
TGTGACATTGGATTCGCAACCGGATTAAACAAATGACAATCACCTATTCGCGTGAGCCCGTGATTGCGGCAACTGAGTTTGCCGACGTCCTGAACCGATCGAATTTGAGTGAACGTCGTCCGGCCGACGACCTCGCACGACTGGAAGGCATGCTTCGTCATGCCGATGTTCTCGCGACGGCCCGCGATGGGGAAGGATTATTGATTGGCGTATCGCGCGCGATATCGGATTTCCACTATTGCACCTACCTGTCCGACCTGGCGGTCGACCAGGCGTATCAGCGACAGGGAATTGGCAAGCAACTGATCCACATAACACACGAATTCGCCGGCCTGAACACCACGCTGATTCTCCTCTCGGCGCCGGCAGCCCGCGAGTATTACCCTCGCATCGGTATGCAACACCACGACTCTTGCTGGATCATTCCTGCGCAGTGACCCTCCTCCAGACATTGGTTCAATACGAGTCGGCGTCAAAAGACAGTTGTCAATTCCTGCTGGTTTAGAACGCCTTGACTATCTCCTCACGCACACCCGAAGGCCTGCCCAGTCATTGTCCACTGTGCGGCGCTAAAACAAATATTGAGTTTTCCGAGCCGGCGCGTGATGCTCCGTGTCCCAACTGCGGCTGTTTGCTGTGGGCCTCTGCGCAGCTACTGGCAACCCTTACGGGCCGTCTGGAGGATACGCTAACTGCCACACCAGGATCGATCGCCAGCGACACGGAGTTGTCAGAAGTTTTTGAGGATTCGCTGGATAGCATCGAGATGGTGATGGAATTGCAGGAAGAGTTCGACGTGGTGATTCCGGATGAAGTGGCTGGCGAATTCATGACGATTGCCGATGTCGTTCGCTATATTGAAGCCCGCCGACGTGGCGATGAATGACCAGAGTACACCCTGCCTGTACGGATGATGGATGCCGCCGTCGAGATCCGGGACGGTAATCCATACGTGATTTGTTTTGGGCGGGAAAGCGACAAAGCCGAATAGCGGATGGCGTCATGGATCGAGCACTTGTAAAAACCAGCAAATTTCTCAGCCTTGTTCTGCGGCATCAACCCGATTCAATCGGTCTGAATCTGAATGCCAATGGCTGGGCCGACATCGACGAGTTGCTGCATGCGGCCGGTCAATCTGGTCACAAAATCACCCGCCAGCTGCTGCAACGCGTCGTGGACGAGAATGACAAGCGGCGGTTTGAAATCAGCGATGACGGAACCAGGATTCGCGCCAGTCAGGGCCATTCCGTCGACATTGACCTGGAATTGCAGCCGTGCCAGCCACCTGACGTGCTGTACCACGGCACGGTCCAGCGTTTTCTGGAACCCATTCGGCAACAAGGCCTGATCGCCGGCACGCGCAAGCATGTCCACCTGTCTCGTGATCAACAAACTGCCAGCGTCGTGGGCCAGCGTCGTGGCAAGCCGGTTATCCTGACCATCCGGTCCGGTGACATGCATCGCGATGGATTTTCATTTTACATCTCAGCGAATCACGTTTGGCTTGCCGACGCAGTTCCAGTTCGCTATATCGAATTTCCTGAATGACTCCAGGCCGATTCTACGACAGGCTGCGCGCTGATGGCCGGAGGCCTGAAATTTGACTGGCGGCAAATGTGCGACGTCTTCCATGCACCGAATCCACGTCTCCTCCCTGGCAACTGACTGATTGGTGTGGCACAATGAACCCCATGCCAAAGGAAATTGAAAGAAAATTCCTCACCGCGGGTGAGGCGTGGAAGGCAGCGGAGCCCGTGTACTTTTGTCAGGGTTACCTCAACCGTGACAAGTATCGTACCGTTCGCGTGCGGATAGCGGGCCAGACCGGAACGCTAACGATCAAGAGCCTGAACGTAGGCGCTACGCGTGATGAATTCGAGTACGAGATCCCCGTCGAGGAAGCCCGCCAGATTCTGGATCTGTGCGAGAAACCGTTGATCGAAAAACACCGGCGAGTGATTCAGCACGCCGGTGCTGATTGGGAAGTCGATGAGTTTCTCGGTGAGAATGCAGGCCTGGTCGTGGCCGAGATTGAGCTGGAATCGGAAGATCAGCCCATTGAGCCACCAGAGTGGGTAGGTGAGGAGGTCACGGAAGATTCAAGGTACTTCAATGCCAACCTGTCCAAACACCCCTTCACGACTTGGCCAGAAAATCAGTAGGTCCGTAGATCGATGAACAAAAACCCACGACCGGAGATCATCTATTACGCGGCCGTCAGTCTGGACGGTTACATTGCCGATCCCGGAGGCGGCGTGGAGTTCCTCGATCGCTACATGGAACTCGGTGAAGACTACGGCTTTGTGGAGTTCGAGGCCTCGATCGACGGATTGATCATGGGCAGTAGCACCTACGAAAAATCGATTGAGCTCGCGCCGTGGTCAGGCGGCGACAAACCGTGCTGGGTGTTTTCCTTGCGCAATCTCCAACCGGTCGCGTCGAGCGTGATTATTACCAGCAACACGCCAGAACAAGTTTCCGATGAAATGTATGAACGCGGGATTCGCCGGGCCTGGTTCATGGGTGGCGGCAAACTGGCTTCCTCCTTTCGACGGTTTGACTTGCTCACTGAATAGAATCTCGCCGTGGTTCCTGAAATCCTTGGCGAGGGTATCCCGTTGTTTGAACCCTCGGACAAATCCGAGCCACTGCACCTGATTGAATCCAGGGTGCATACCAGTGGCTTGATCCAGCTGCGCTATCGACGGCGGACCGATTGAGCGGTTGTCCGGCAGCTGGCCCATCGCATTATTGAAAAAAGCGTTCCACTGGATTCTCGCCCAGCACCAACGGATACGCTACCGCCGCAAGGATGCCATGTGACAGCCCGAGGGCCCAGATGTTCGGGCACTTCAAAAACACCCACGACCAATACAACCCGGCCCCCAGTGTCAGCAAACAAACTCGCCAGTCGGGCAGGTGAACCAGCGAGAACCAGATGGCGGTAATGACAATCGCGATCCAGTGACTGTCCATCAGGATTAGA
>JBPCVB010000664.1:0-5778 GCA_051010855.1 Pirellulaceae bacterium
AATCAGGATGACTGGCATTTCAACTTTCAAAACAGCGGCAGGCACTGCTGGACAAGCCGAGGGTGTCGGGGATTGGGTGCCATGCCTCACGCGCAGCGTGGGCATGTTGATTCGGCAGCATTCGGGCATGGCCACGTCAAGCGTGGCCTGGCACCCGTGCAGGCAAACCGTAGCGACGGCTTACAGCGGTCGATTCACCTGAGGGCGGCTGGAAGCCACCGATACAGAAATCCCAGTTTAGTTCACGTGCATGGACGAGCCAATCAAGCGTTTGCTTCCCTACTTGTCGTGAATTTTGCAAAAGCAGGAACGATCAATCGGCACGTCGGCGCGTTTGGCGGCATGTCCCAGCTGTTCACGAATCTGTTTGGCTTCCGCCATTTTACCTTGCTGTTCCAGGCAATCCGCCAAACCGGCCAGCGACCACGGGTTGTTGGGGCGGCGACGCTGATCTTCCTGGTACACGGCCGCCGCTTCGTCCAGCTGACCTTGTTCCAGCAACAACGCACCCAATGCATGACGCGCTGGCTGCATCCAGCCCCATGGCTCGTCGTAGTTTAGCGCATCGTCGCGACGCACAGCCTCACGCAGGTGTTCAAACGCCTGCTCGTAGTTGCCCTTTCGGTATTCGACCTCCCCTGCAATCATCGCTTCGGCCACCCCCAGAATATTCAACGACGGGTTCTGGAACAGAAAACTGGTTTCTGGCACAACATCGCGGGCAGCGAGGAATTTTTGCTGTTCGGCTTCCGCTTCAGCTGCTCGCTCGGTGGCCGCATAGGCCAGCGCCCGGGCGTAATGCCAGGTGGCGCGTGACATAGGCAGGTAATCGGCGGGTTCGGGTTCATCGAGGATGTCTTCCCAACGGCCAAAGCGGATCATCACGTGCAACGGCATCGGCATAAATGCATCCAGAAAGTCGGTTTGATCCCGCAGCATGACTTCGGGCACCTGTTTCGGGATTTCCCGCGCGGCAGACATTGCAAGGTCTCGCTGGCCATCGAACATGGCGCCGTAGACGAGGAAGTGATAGTTGTGGATACGGTACAGCGAATAAAAGTTTAGTGGCCCTTCCCGTTCCAGGAACTGCTTGTCCAACTCGATCGCCACGGAGTTGGCATAGATCACTTTCGCGTAATCGCCCACCAGCACGTAGATGTGTGACGGCATGTGTACGAGGTGACCGGAGCCTGGCATAAGATGCAACAGCCGGTCCGCAGCCGCCAGCGCCTTTTCCGGGTGTGGAGAGGCTTCCACGGCGTGGATATACAAATGGCACAGCAGCGGCTGGTCGGGCCAGCGTTCCAACGCCGTTTCCAGAACGTCCACGATCTCGGCTGTGCCCTCGGCCGCTTCGCCCTCCGGGGTCCACTGGTTCCAGGGATTCAGGTTCATCAGCGATTCGGCAAGCAAGGCCGGGACGAGCGGATCATCAACATGTTTTTGATGAATGTCTCGCATGGCATCGGCGTACGCCTGATTGGCCGGGCCACGCTCATCGACCGGAGGCGTCGGCGCCGGATAACGACGGATTAACGCCGCGATCAGGTCGCGTTCCAGTTCCGTACAACCTTCGCTATGCAGTTCGGCCAGTTGCAAGGCAAACCGGGCCTGCGCGATCAGGTGCGGTTCGATCTCCATGTTGTTGATGTTGGGACCCATAGCGTAAGCCATACCCCACAAGGCCATCGCCATCGATGGATCCGCTTGAAGTGCTTTTTGGAAACAACGCACGGCTTCTTCGTGGTTGAACCCGTGACACATGGCCAGGCCGCGGTCAAACCACACCTGGGCCTGGGGACTTTCTGTGGAGGCCTTGTAGTGAAGACCACCAATGTCGTAGTAGTCGTCGGAGGCTTGTTGATTTGCCTGCGTTGCGGCCTGCTGAATCGCAGGCGGGGTGCCGGAACCCAGTGCGTACCACGACCCCAATACTGCTACCGACAATGTTGAAATGGTGATGATTCGAACCATGCGATTCCCCTTTTGTTCAGTTGCCTGCCGATCGTGTCGTCGCGCACCGCGATGGTAGCGCGTACGTGTATAGTTCCATAACTACCGTGGCAAAGCATTGATCCACAGTATCCGCCGAGATTTTTTCGCAGATTTCATGACGGGTTGCAAATAGATTGTGGTGGTGACGAGACTCCCGGAACTGGTGGCCAGTTCACGGAGCTTTTGCAACAATTGCCGCTTTCGGGCTACTCCGAACCTCACCATCGTCTCATGCCACGCCGATCGAACCGCGCACTCAATATCACGTTGGCCGCCGTTTTGCTGCTGGTCGTGCTGTTGATGGGGGTTTCGCCACTGGTTGAACTGTCGCTGCCGGTTGATTCAAGTGTCTCTCGCGGGCTGGAGTGGATTCGCTCGCGAGTCATGGAGACGATGATTGCCCTGTGGTTTTTTGCACTGGGCGGCATGGTCGGCAGCTTTATCAATGTGGTCGTGTGGCGGATGCCGCGTGGCGTCTCGGTTGTGTCCAAAGGCTCGGCGTGTCCCTGGTGCACAGCCAAAATCCGCCTGGTCGACAACGTTCCGATCTTCGGCTGGATCAAGCTCGGTGGGCGGTGCCGGGTTTGTCGCTTGCCAATCTCGCCACGCTATCCGATCGTTGAAGCTGTTTTCGCCAGCATGTTCCTGGTGTTGTTTTTTGTGGAGGTCGCCACCGCTGCCGGCAATTTGCCAGGCGGCCCCTGGTATCGCAGCCGGGGAATTCTGCAAGTGATCCTGGGCGCACGCTGGGATGTGCTGGCCGTGTATGCGTTTCATATCACACTGGTCACCATGTTGTTGACGTGGACGCTGATGGTGTTTGACCGCAGCCGCATTCCGGTCAAGACAATCGCATTTGCGCTGATCGTTGGATTTGTCGGCGCTGCCGCGGCCCCCTGGGTGCAACCATTCAAATGGGTGGCGGGCCACGAAGAATGGTTCGGCGGCTTGCAGTGGATCCGCCGCATCGACACCAGTTTTCTGGGACTGGCTTGCGGATTCCTTGCTGGCGAATTGGTGGAACAATTGTTAACACGCAGGGCAGACGCGGAAAAACATTACGGCCAGGGTTTCGCTACGTCGTTGATGACCGTGGGACTGTTTCTTGGCTGGCAGGCCGTGTGCACGGTGCTTTTACTAACGGGGTTGCTCACGACGATTCGCTGGTGTACCCGACGCTGTGACTTTTTGTCCGCGGTTGGCTGGATGTCGCTGGCGACCGTGTTGCAGATATGCCTGTGGCGATGGATTGCAGCGCTGACGGCCACGCGCGGTGCGATACCGGGCTGGGTGATCTCGGGCATATGTCTTGTGACGGGCATCTTGCTCGTGGTTTTGTCCCCTGCCAAACGAGTTGGAGAGGAACAGGCACAATAGCCCGCAGCGCCAGCCAGGGATTAGCAGGCCCTGGGCTGTTCACAATACGAGTACGCAGGTCGTACAATCGGATGTTCGTTGCGCGAATAAGTTGTCTTCGACAGTCCATGTTCGATTTGCTGCGGTTCCGGGCATTGGCCGAAAATCGAATGTCGAACAAGGAATGTCCAACCGCTAAATTCCTGACCAAAACATTTGAATGCTGCACCCGGGATGACTGACAACAAATACGAATACATCGGCAGTCGCAAACATCGAACTCTGGTGGGCAGCGAGTCCAATTCTCCGTGGGATCAGGCAGCCGCCCATCGTGCGCACGTCCTCAAGCTTCTGCGTCGCCACGACGAAGGTCGCAAGGGCATGATATGTGTATGGGGTGTTGGGGACGGCACGGCGCTGGATCTGCAAGCCTTGCTGGATCGGCATCACGAAGTACATCTGGTGGATCGTGAGCCGGACAGGATCAAGCAGATTATCGACGCCCAGGAGGTTACCGATCCGCATCGGATTCGTCGCTTTGGCGTGGATGTGGGTGGCGTTCATGACTTGCTGGCCCGTTATGCCAGTGAAGCAGACGACCAGCTGCTGGAACAGATCAATGAAACCATCGTTAATCAAAAGTTGCCAAACCTGGGTGACTTTGAAGTCATCGTTTCGTTGTCGCAATTGTCGAGGCTGACGCGGCACTTGTCGCGGTGTCTGGGCACCGATTCCGAAACGGCATTGCAGCCATTGGTGCAGTTGCGGCAGCGACATCTGGAACTGCTTGTCGAACATACCCGGCCGGGTGGAAACGCGGTGCTGGTGACCGATCTGGTTTCTTCTCGAACCCTGCCGGAGTTGCTGGCGGCGCCCGTTAATCTCAACGAAGTGCTCAACGAGGCGTTCGCGGCCAACAACTTCTACCCGGGCATTCACCCCGGCAATGTTGATGACGTATGGATGAAGCACGAACGTTTTGAGAACAAGTTCGATGCAGTAAACGTATCCAAACCGTGGCTACGGCCCGAGGGCGATGCAGTGGTCGCCACGATGGCCTACCGCGTGACCTTGAAAGGAGAATAGCAGCCGGAATCCGGTGCAGTGGCTGCAAGAGCCGTCGGCAGCATTCGGCAGGCCGGTTTGAACGAAGGAATGTCTCTGTGATCTGGATAACTGGTGCCGGGGCCAAATTGCCAAGGTTAGCCGGGAATTCCTGTTTTCAGCGCGTCGTTGGCAACGACGCGGTTGCATTTTCAGTTCAATTAAAAAGAATATTTGCGTCCCGGGCCCCATTGTCGGACGGGACCGAGCCAAAACTACTCTGACAACAACTCCCTTTACACTTTATTCAGGAAAACACATGAAATTTCGTATCTCCCTGTTTGCCGCCATGGCCGCGATTTGTATCGCACCTCTGGCCGTTTCGGCGCAGGAAACTGAACAGGAATCGGAAATACTGACCATCGGATCGGTCGCGCCGCAACTGGACATCGAACACTGGGTTCAGGACGGCAAGGGCAAATTCCAGCCCGTCACCAAGTTCGAGGAAGGCAACGTCTACATGGTCGAATTCTGGGCCACCTGGTGCGGACCGTGCATCGCCAGCATGCCACATCTGGCCGAGCTGCAAAACGAGTATGCCGATCAGGGCCTGCGGATTATCAGTGTCAGCGATGAGGATCTGGAAACGGTCGAGGAATTCCTCGAGCGCGATGTGCGTGACGAAGAGGACATGACCTACGACGATCTGACCAGCAACTGGTCGTTGACCACCGATCCCGATGATTCCGTGTCAGAAGATTACATGCGAGCCGCCGGACAAGACGGCATCCCCACCGCCTTTGTCGTCGGCAAGACCGGACACATTGAGTGGATCGGGCATCCGATGGAAATCGACGAACCGCTGGAACAGGTGATGAACGACGAGTGGGATCGTGAAACGTTTGCCGTCAAGTTTCGTTCACAGCAAGAATTGCAAATGCTGATGGGCAAGCTGCGACGCAAGATGATGGAAGGCGACACGGACGCCGTGATCGAGATGCTGGGTGAAGCGATCGAAAAGACCGAGGATTCCGATACCAAACAGCAACTGACTGTCATTCGCGCCCAAATCGTTATCTCCAGCGGTGCCGAAGGTGCCGCCCAGGCCATGAATGATTTGACCGAAGCCATCTCCCACAATCCGGAAGGCCTGAATAACGTTGCTTGGGCCGTCGTCGAGAAGCATCAGGGTGGCGAAGAAGTCGATGAGGAACTGGTTGCTGCTGCAGTGGCCGCCACCGAAAAGGCCCTGGAGTCCTCTCCGGACGCTGGTCACATCATCGATACGCTTGCGCATCTGGTGCACATGCAAGGCGATCTGGATCGCGCGATCGAACTGACCGAGAAAGCTGTCGAGCTGAGCGGCGACGATTTCCCCGGGAT
>JBPCVB010000665.1:0-2554 GCA_051010855.1 Pirellulaceae bacterium
AACGCCCGAACCGACAAATCCCAGCGACAGCCCATAACCGAGAAATATCTTCGCAATCCCGCCGCTGGGCGCGCCGAGCGATTTCAGTACACCGATGTCCTTTGTCTTCTCCACCACGATCATGAAGAACGTCGCCAGAATACCGAATCCGGCGACACCGATGATCAGAAACAACAAAATGTTCAGGATCGTCAGCTCCAGGTTCACCGCGTTCAGCAACGGACGCTGTGTGTCTTGCCACGTTTGTATCACGTAAGGCATGTCGGCCGGGAAAAACGCAATCAACTTGTCTCGCATGGCTTCCAGGTCAGCCCCCGGTTTCAACTTGATTTGAATCGCGGAAACACTGGCTGAACCGCGATACGGATCAATCATGCCACGAATTTTTTGCAGATGGCTGATCGGCATAAAGGCAAACGAGCTGTCGTACTCGTGCATATTGGAACTGTAAAAATCAACGACCGTACAGTTCTCCATGAGAGGCGATGGATTGTTCCCGGCCGTCGGCAAAGTCACGTGCACGTCGTCACCTGGTCGCAACAAATACAGATCGTGAGCCGGTCCATGATGTGACTTGGGAATCATGCGATGCGAGATTCCCTTGCCAAGGATGATGCCAACGTACTGGTCATTTTCCGGATTGAAAATCTCGTCAGCCGAGATCGCCGGCCGGAAATCGATCGATGGATCAGTTGCTCGCAACTCCGTCGGTGCCTGACTTGGCGATACGGCTTCGTTGATGCCCTGCTCGGGCAGTCTCGGCATTTCTGCGGGAAGTGACGGCAGGGTTCGTGCGCCGGATTCCTGTGGCTTGTTGGCCGCAGCCACCTGGTTCATCGGCGTCGGCATTGGACGTCGACGTTCTTTTTGCAATTGTTCAATCTGCAACTGATAGTTGCGATCCAGCAAAGCCAGTTTTTTTCGATAGCTCCAGCCGGCATCGCCCATCTCGGGGTCGTACCCTTCATTGCGCAGCTCGAAAGAAGGCTTCGCCTGGTTTAATGAGTTGGTAAGGTAGGGCTGGAAGTCCGTGACCGTCCCGAATGTTTCGTCGTCGATGCCGATCAACATGACCTGGTGTGTCATGGGGCGGCCGCCGTAGGAGAATTGCAGTAACGCCGGCACACGCACGACCGCGGTCGCGGCTTCCAGGTCGTCACCGGCGATTTCACGAATCTTGTCGAGGTGCCAATTGACTTCCGGGATCTCACCGAGCCCCGGACTGGCAACTTCGATATCCGACAGAATGCCATGCAACCGATCGTGCATCTGATTCACAAAGCCAGCCATCACGGCGTTAACCACAATCAGTGTGGCCACACCCAACGTGACACTGACGATCGAGGCGACGGCGATGAAACGCGTGCGCAGATATCTCCACGCGAGCAAAAATCGATACACGGCATTCCTTTGCGCTTAATGTAAGTCCGTCTCTCCGAAACGGACATCAAACAAACTTCGAGCTTAACTTCAACTTTTAGCTTAACGCAGTCACGTCAAAGCCATCGTTAAACTGAAGGCTCAAGTTCCTCAAATCCGGCAACATCTTATTCCCCCCGTAACAACGGGAACAGTATTACGTCGCGAATCGACTGACTGTTCGTCATTAACATGACCAATCGATCAATTCCGACTCCCAGACCTCCAGCGGGCGGCATTCCATTACGTAACGCTCGCACAAAATCGTGGTCCATGCGGGCCATCGAGTCCTCTTCAGGCATCCCGTCCAGTTGGGTTTCGAAGAGGTTTTGTTGCAGGTCGGGGTCGTTCAATTCCGTATAGGCATTGGCGATTTCCATGCCCTGAATGAACAACTCAAACCGCTCGGCGATCTCGGGGTTATCTGTTTTTCGTTTGGTTAGCGGACAAATGCTGGCCGGATAATCGATGACAAACACCGGCCCCGTCAAGGCATCCTCGACTTTCGCCTCGAAGACCTCATTCTTGATGACATCAGGATGTTTGCCAGCAGTATCCAGACCGAGCTTGTTGGCAAAGGCTTGTACTGCGCCCGTGTCGGCGGGGTCAACGCCAGTGTGTTCCGCAAACAGCTCGTTGTAGGTCTTGCGAGCAAAAGGAGTGGTGAAATCGATCGATGCCTCGCCCCAGGGCACGACGGGACCGACGCCAATCGCTAGCAAACCGTTGGCGATGACAGCCTCGGTAATGTCCATCATCGATTCGTAGTTGCCGTAGGCCTGGTACAGCTCCAGCATAGTGAATTCAGGATTGTGTTTGGGGCTGATACCTTCATTGCGATAAACGCGGCCCATTTCATAGACCCGTTCCATGCCGCCGACCATCAGACGCTTCAGATGCAATTCCAGCGCGATCCGCATGAACAGATCCATGTCCAGAGCATTGTGATGCGTCGTGAACGGTTTGGCAGCCGCTCCACCCGCGATCGTGTGAAGTGTCGGGCCTTCGATTTCGCAAAAGCCGTGATCATCCAGCGTTTGGCGAATTGATTTAACGATCCTCGTGCGATCCATGAACCGATCGCGGGAACCTTCGTTCCACGCCAGGTCGACATACCGCATCCGCTGGATAAGCT
>JBPCVB010000666.1:0-3264 GCA_051010855.1 Pirellulaceae bacterium
GCAAGAGTTGGGATGAATCCCCACCGCCGCCCAGACTTCCGAAAAGGTTTCGCATAATCTGACCGACCGATAACAGGAAGCCAGAGTTGTGGAAACCGTTAGCACATTGTTAACGTCGTGCGCGCGAGCATCTTCGATGACTTCGGATGCGACGTCAGCCAGCTGTTCGTCGTCCAGGTGGGCGTGGGTATCGAACAGCATTAACTTGAACCGACCAGTTCCGGTTCCGCGTGAAGTCGCGCATTTTCGAGGGGCTGCCGATTGACAAAGCCGCCCGTCACCGTGTGCCAGTAACGGATACTCGACTCGCCGTAACGCCAGCAAAAATACACACACTGCCCGTCGAGCACGGTCGGAAAATCGACCAGTCCAAACACCAGTCCTTCGGGTTCGATGCCCAATTGCTCAAGCTCGGCCACGAATCCGTCGAGTTGCTGTTCGTCTTCCTCCAATTCCCGCTCGATTGCGCGGATCTCGTTGGCAAACATGTAAGCCAGCTCGTCGCCTCCCCGGCCGATGAACTGAAGACGGAATCGGGTATGACGGACTCGCCGGGTCAGCCTCAGCACATCACGCATGATGCAACGTACCAGCGGCAACGTGGCGTTGGCTTCTTCGAGCGAAAACAGTCGTAGGCGGGTCGCGGTCTGATCCATGATGGGTGGCCGCACGGGAACAGGTCCCGAACAGGATAGTACATATGCCGGTTTATCGATCGGTCAATTCAAGTCGTGTCCATTTTCAACAGGGACCGCGACAGTGCCAGACCTGAGCCGCCCGGCATAATCGTACAAGTTTGCCAGGCGGCCGATCGGGGTTTGGCAGGCCCGACCTAAGCAGTTCCCTGACAAGAACTTGGGAATTGAGGGGAAGATCGAGGGTTTGACAGCGAATAGCAGTTAAAGGGCCAAAATGGCCGAAAGTAACCAAAATCCTTACCCCGCGGGCCCGTTTTTGTTGACTCCCGGGGTTCCCCACGTACAGTGGAATGGTAAGAAATTTTTGTTTGTCAATCCCCCAGAACCGGTCTTTGGGATTCTGGCACGGCCGGGATAGACACCCCCCCTTCGTAGTGAGTTTCCAAGTCGGGAAGCTCCGGGCACAAAGGAATGGAAAATGCTGGTTCTTTCAAGAAAGAAGAACGAAAGTATTGTCATCAACGATGATATTACGATTGTTGTAGTCGAGATTCGCGGCGACAAGGTCCGACTGGGAGTCGAGGCACCCAAGGAAGTCCCCGTGCATCGACAAGAGGTCTACGACGCGATCAAGCGATCGGCAGCTGAGCAGTCGGATGCCGCCGGCGCCGATCAGACGAACTGACGACTTTTGCAACAATCGGGCTGCCTGAGGAAATCACCGCCGCTGGTTTCAGCGGCGTTTCGTTTTTGGGCCCACCACTCCGCAATTAGGCCGATTTCCAAGCCTTGACGCCCGGCGCCGAAAACATTTACGCTATTGAGTTCCAAAAACTGGAGAGGAACTAACTCGGGTTCCGACTCTCCCAAAGACGGCCCCTTCGTCTAGCGGTCTAGGACTCCGCCCTTTCACGGCGGCAACACGGGTTCGAGTCCCGTAGGGGTCACTCGCTCATTTCGCGCGCTCCGCGGTGCCTTTTTGCATCGCGGAGCTTTTTGTGCGCCCTGCACGTCTGGAGCTTGTTATTGAGAATGCGGGACAAACAACTCGCGAAATCGCTCCATTCTTTTGCGATTGGTACCCAGATCGGCATAGCCGGTTCGGGAGGCGGAGCGGAAGTGGATCAGTCCATTTTCCAGGTCGACAAGGAATTCGATGTCGTCGACAAAGCGAAAAATGAGACTGCGCGATTCGGCGTGCAAATAGTCCTCGCTTTCGGAAACCATGGTGACCCGTGGCATTTGTTGTAGCGTTTGCCTGATGCGCTCAAAGGCTTCCTCCCGGGAGCCCGTCCAGGGGATGGGGTCAATGCGGTGCCGCTGGTTGCTGGCCTGGGTGCAAACGCAATTGGGCAAATCGGGACAAACGCTCAATCGCCCGTTTGTGACCCCCAGATTGTCAGGGCGTGTTGAAGTCATGCTGAGAACCGTCAGTAGCATTGTCGGCAAACCGATGCCCACCATCAGAACAATAACCAGCAATCGCCTGGACATGAAATTCCAATCATACTCGAAGCATCGATAGACTCGACTGAAACCGAATTCTGCGGGCCGGATTAACGGAATTGAAGCGGCAGTAATACGTGACAATTCGTATGAGCCACAATGTCACCTGGCGAACAAAAGCTCGCCCCACGCGTAGATTATTGTTGTGGTATCTTAAATGAGGGTGGCACCCGCCGCCCACACATCCGCCACTTCGAGGGCGACGGCAAGCCCCACAGCTGCCGCCCCCATTGACTATGTCCTCGAGTAAAAAGAAAACCGTTCCAAAACGGTCCAAACGCCGCAAGGCCCCCGTCGATCAACAACAGTCGGGGCCGCCACCGGAGAACAAACAGCTTAGCCGTCTCACGGTTACGCTCGTCCTGGTGCCTGTCATCGGCGTATTTCTGTACTTCACTTCCATCGTAGTGCGCGAAGCACTCAATACTTCATCATCGGACGTGCCCGACGACCCTGATCCCACGGTGGTTATGCAACCGAACGACCCGGGCCAGGTCGGTTCCACAGTCGGTTGGGAAACTGCCGACAGCCGGGCCCGCGACTGGGATTCGATCGATGACGCGTCGCGTGACGGCTGGGACACCGAAGTGTTTGCCGCACGGGCAAGCGAACAACTGAACCAACTCAAAAAACTGCTCCAGCATCCGGAATCGTTGGACGAATCGTCCGTTGAATCCCTGGCGACCGAGGACATTTCGTTGACGCCCCTGCGTCCCGCTCATCCGCAGCAAGTGTTTGAGGATGCGGTGTTGCGAGTTTTTCGCAATAAATCGGCAGCGAATGAATCGGCCGAGACACAGTCCGGGCGTGAGGCGCTCGTCGCAGCATTGCAAGCGTTCTCGCAGCGATACGCCGATCCAGAACAATTGCGACTAAAGCTGAAGATCTTTCATGTCGAACAACAGGCGGATGCAACGGTCACGCAGCAAACCGTCGAGGTTTTTGGCACGCAAACCGATGGCAGCGTGTGTGAGGAGAACCTGACGTTGATCGCCAGTTGGCATGAAGCCGACGGCAAGCCCGTGCTAACCAGTCTGCAACTGGACCAGTATGAACGCAGCGAACGCATCGATCTGAACAAGGACCGGACACTGTTTTCCGACGCCACTGAGTCGGTATT
>JBPCVB010000667.1:0-2746 GCA_051010855.1 Pirellulaceae bacterium
TCCGTCGCGAAACCTTAGCGCCGCCCGCGTGGAAGCTGGCAAGATCCTGTCGCAAGCTCAACTGGCTTTCGACAAGGGACAACTGGATCTTGCTACCCAGTTGATCACGCAGGTGAAGGCTCTGGATCTGCCGGAAAACGCCTTTGAAGAGAATTCAATTTTGCCCTGGGATTTGGAACTGAAGATCTTGCAGGCCAAACAAAAACAGAATCCGACGGTGATGGCTGCCGGATTCGAGGATCAAACCAGCGATCCCGACCCCACGCAGGTTCAACAAGCCGATTACTATCCGGAACTGGATCAAACCCGCAACATGCAGGTATCCGGTGAAGATGACGATCCGTTCAACCACACCGTCACCGACGCCCGTGGCAAACGATTGTACGATTCCGGCATCAGCGCGTTGACACACGAAGATCGCAATGGCGCACTGGAATATTTCCGAATGCCATGGCAGTACCGTGATCAACTGGACGCAGCCACCCAACAGGACCTACAATCCAAGTTGTCGCAACTGAACGCTGACGCCATGGCCACCAGCTTTGAACAGGAAGAAGTGACTGGCGTCGACGACGATCTGCGTCGCCAAATGTCTTCGGAAGTTATTCGCCAACGATCGGTGGCTCAACGAATGCTGGAACAGAACAACCCACGCGGTGCTCTGAACCACATGCGTCTGGTTCGCGACGATGTGCAAAACTCTGATCTGGATCAGGCCGCCAGGAACCAATTGGTCGCCGTGATCGAGCGTGAGATTTCTGAATACGAACGTTACATCGAACAAAACAGTTCGCTGATCGAAAACCAGGAACTGAACTCTCGCCGTCTGGCATCTGTCGAGTCTGATCGCCAGCATCGCGACGATGTGGAACGTCAGGTTCAATCGATGTTGAACGACTTCAACAAGTTGATTGATGAAGAACGATTTGCCGAAGCAGAGATGCTGGCACGCCAGGCTCGCGATATTGCTCCGGAGAACGTGGCTGTCACGGTGATGCTTGAGAAGATCAAGCTGCAGGCCAATTACGACGAATACGAGCGAATCAAAAATGCCAAGGCTGACACATTCATCGATGCCATGAATGATGCCGACAGCATCGGAATCGCCAACGTATCGACGGACGAGGCCATGCGTTACGACGAGAACACATGGGATCACGTAAGCCAAATGCGCAAAGCACCTGGCTTGGGCAACTACATGAGCGAACGTGAACGCGTCATCTGGTCGGCTCTCAAGAACCAGACGATCGAAGCCGAATTCAATCGCACTCCGCTTTCCGAAGCGATCGCGATTCTGTCGGAGCGAGCCGGAGTCAACATGATTCCGGATACGCGAGCGATGGAGATGGAACAGGTTTCGATCGATTCCCCGGTAACCATGAGCTTCTCTCAGCCGATTTCGGTGGAAAGTGCCCTGAACATTATTCTTGGGAACAACGGACTGGTTTTCAAAGTCGAAAACGAATCCGTGATCATTACCAACAAACAAGCCTTGCAGGCCAATCCGATTAGCCAAACCTATTACGTAGGTGACCTGATCGTGCCGATTCCTGACTTCAGCGGCAACGCCCTGAACATGCAGTTCATTGGTCCGCAGACGCCTTCCCAACCGTGGGGAGCAGGCGAAATGAACAATGGCTTTGCCGGTGGCGACAGCCCCGTGATGCCGGTGTCCTACAACCAACAAATGCCCCAGGCACAGTCCTTCGGCGGGGCTCCCATGTGGACCGGGGCGGCCATGCCTCACATGCCGCAAACTTCGTCACCTCAGTACAACACCTGGGGTCCCAAGGGCGTCGCCAAGGGTGGTATCACCGAAGCTGACTTCACCGAGTTGATGGACCTGATTCAGGAAACCATCGACCCGGACAGCTGGGAAGAAAATGGTGGTGTGGGCCGTATGCAACCGTTCCCGACCACGTTGAGTTTGATTATTACTCAAACGCAGGAGAACCAGGACCGGATTCAGAATCTGCTGGGTCGTCTGCGTGAGTTGAATGATGTTCAGATCGTTGTGGAAGTTCGCTTCCTGACGCTGCAAGACAGCTTCTTCGAGCGCATCGGTATCGACCTGGACCTGGCCTTCAATGACAACTCCGGTTTGACTCCGGCCACCATTCCGGACGACCAGTCCAGCGTCGGTGGTTCGGCTATTGTGGGTCGATTGCCGACCGATCCGGGTGTCGTGTTGCCAGCCAACCTGGATATTCCGCTTACCCAGGGATCGTTTAACGAAACCATTCCTGGTTTCGGTGGCGCGGGAAACCTTCAGCAAACCGCTTTGAACTTTGGCTTTGCCATTCTCAGCGATATCGAAGTTTACTTCCTGTTGCAGGCTGCCAAGGGTGACTCACGAAGTAACGTTACCCAGGCGCCTACCGTGACGATGTTCAACGGTCAATCGGCCACCGTGTTTAGCGGTGAACAACGGCCGTTCGTAACCAGTATCCAGCCAGTGGTCGGTGACTTTGCCGCAGCTCAGCAACCGATCATTACGATCTTGCCGGAAGGCACCCAGTTGAATGTGCGAGCCGTGGCGTCCTCCGACCGCCGCTTCGTACGCATGACGCTGGTGCCGTTCTTCAGCCAGATCACTTCGGTTGATACCTTCCAGTTCGAAGGAAGCCGCACCGTTCGGCAGGGCGGCGGCACGACTCTGGAAGACATCCTGGACGCGATCGGTGGCGGCGATGGCGATGGCGGAAATAATGGTCTGGAGATCATTGAATCCGGTACCACGGTTCAG
>JBPCVB010000668.1:0-3407 GCA_051010855.1 Pirellulaceae bacterium
CAAACCAGTTCGGTCGCGTGGGCCCGGCAACAATTCGAGAAAGAAATCGGCGTCGTGTTCGTCAAAAGAACGCAGGCCCCTTGGCACAATCCTGATAGGCGGCTTGCCCGAGGAAAAACCGCTCCGACTGGCCGATTCGGATGATGAATCCGCAGTCGACGTATCCGTCGGGGTGAATCCCGAGACACGCGACGAGTTGGATTCCGAAAGGGTGTTTGCGTCTGTGGAACCAGCTGAATGCCCCTCATAGTCTGCCAGGAACATGCGTAATTCACCGGCAAAATCCCGGGCCGTTGAATAACGTTCCACGCTGCGTTTGGCCAGCGCCTTGAGGCAGATCCGTTCCAGTTCCGCCGGCACCCGGTCGTCAATTTGTCGAATGGGACGGACGTCCCAACTGGTGATTTGTTCGGCCAGTTCCGAAGGAGTGTCGCCGGAAAAAGGTTGGCGACGCGTCAACAGTTCGTAAAGCACAGCTCCCAGACTGAAGATATCGCTGCGACCGTCTACACGGTGGCCTTCGCCTCGTGCCTGCTCAGGGCTCATATACGCCGGAGTACCTGCGAAGCGCGGCCCCTTGCCAATGTTTTCTTCTTTCAGGGCAAGGCCGAAATCCACGATATGTGGTTGCCCGTCGGTATCGATGAGGATGTTGCCGGGCTTGATGTCGCGATGTACCAGCCCTTGCAGGTGGGCATAGTGCAATGCCTCCGCCACGGTGGCCACCAGTTGCACTGACTCGAGCAATGATGGCGGATCCGACTTGCGCCGGGTCGCCAGATCGGTACCCTCAATATACTTGGAGACGACATAGCAGGGAACTTCGTCAGTACTGCCCACGTCGTAGACCGGAACAATGTGAGGATGGTCCAGTCCCGCCACGGTGCGGGCCTCTGTCAGGTAATCCTCGGCATGACCCTTCGTGGCGACCAGGCGGGCGTGCGGAATCTTGATCGCGACCAGTCGGTTGAGCTGTTCGTCGTGAGCAAGACAAACCACACCATAGCCGCCGCGACCCAATTCCCGCTCAAAACGGTAGCGACCTACACGGTCCGGCAGTGCTTGTTGCCGCTGGCTGGATTGCTGATCCGACCTGTGTTCGCTGGTGATGTTCGTCGGCCCGGACTCAATTAACGAACTGGGATCGTCGTGGTCCAGCAATGACTCCACGTCGTCGCGCAACTGCGAATCGCCCTGACAGGCCTCGTCGAGATACTCACTCCGCTGGTCCACCGGCATATCGCAGGCGGCAAGGAAGAGTTCGTTGATCTGTTGGTCTCGATTCACAGTTGCTTTGGTTGGACCAGGCAGAAAATACGAACTTTATGTTAGCAGACACTTGCCGCTCCCGATGAGAAACCGGACGCGAGAGAGAGCAATCTGGTTGGCAACGCAAAGCCACGAATCAGGCAGATAGTTCTCGTCGCAGCCAGGCCTTGGCAACACGCCAGTTTCGTTCGGTCGTTGACAACGAAACTCCCATGGCCTCGGCCGTCTCCTTGACCGTCAATCCGGCAAAAAAACGCAGTTCCACGATGCGGGCCTGTTGTTCGTCCGATTCAGCCAGTTTTTCGATGGCCTGGTGTACAGCGATCACGTCCGCATCGCATTGAGGGGAGATCTTTAGCTGGCCGGCGACGATGTCCAGCGGCACCCTGGCCGCCCCGCCACCGCGTTTTTGAGCCAGACGACGTCGAGCATTATCGACCAACACATGCCGCATGATATGGGCGCCGACGGCGAAGAAATGAGATCGATCCTTCCAGCTAACTCCATCCTGATCGATCAACCGAATATAGACTTCGTGCACGACATCGGTCGCCTGCATGTCTTTCTTGTCCGGATCCTCCTGCTCGACGTAGCGATGGGCGATCCTGCGAAAGTCATCGTAGACCATCTGAAACAAACGATCGCACTGTGTATGATCCCCACCCGAGATTTCGTGGAGCACCTGGGTTGCTTCGGAGATCATGAGAATGAGGACGGATACCAGACAAGACGATGGGCGACGAGCGATCGACTTATCATAATGTGCCATCTGCCGGGATTCGAGGCCAAAGAAAAACGGTCATTGCGACATTTCGCCGCGACACCTCGTCGCATCACGCCTGTAATTCAAGAATCTTCACTGCTATCTGACGGAATTCCTGACGGGTTTTCGGTGGCAATTCCGCTAAATGGGATAGCGTTGCAGTTGGCATCGGCTGTCCCCCAAAAATGCGAAAGGAGTATCTCGCATGTTGGTCCTCTCACGGAAATACGGCGAAGTGATTGCAATCGGCGATGATATCAAGATCCACGTTGTGCAAATCAAGGGAGGCCGCGTTCGTATCGGAATCGACGCTCCGCAAAGCACTGCCGTCCACCGACTGGAAGTTTACCAGGAAGTTGCCGGCCGACAGGGCAATTGGAATTCGGCAAACGCAGCGCGGCAGATTGGCAGTTAATGTTGGCGGGCAAAACCAGCAGCTGCCTGAGCCAGTGGAACGGCATGAATTTCCTTGCAATCGCGACCTGATTGACTAATAAAATGCACTCCAGTTGTAGCAGTCTTGTGCCCGCAGATAACGCGAATTTCTGCATCTCGGTCACGGCAGCGTTCAAAAGGCATTCAACAAAGGATAAGAAAGACATGACCATTGAACTCATTGAAACTCCGCAAACCGCGACCTTGCAAGTTACGGCCAGCGGAAAGCTTTCCGGCGACGACTACACCACATTCGAACCGGCCGTCAATCAACTAATCGAGTCGGCGGGCAAGATCAAGATCCTGTTTGTGATGCAGGATTTTCACGGCTGGGAGCCTGGAGCTGTGTGGGAAGACATCAAGTTCGCCACAAAGCACTGTCGCGACATCGACAAGATCGCCATGGTGGGTGAAAAGGACTGGGAACGCTGGATGGCCACCATCTGCAAGCCATTCACCATGTCGAAGATCCAGTACTTTGAAGCGGGTGAACAGGACCAGGCACAACAATGGCTTGAGGCTTGATTGTCGGCGGGTTAAAGGGTCGCGGCGGGTTAAGGGGTCGGGAGTCAATTGCCGGAACGGCCCTTCGTGTGCTTCGCACATTTGACTCCCGCTCCCTTAACAAACCAACCCTTAACAAACCAACCTTTTCTGCACGATGGCAAAAATACATGATCGGACATCCAATGACTTCTGAATTCTTGTTGTGTTCCCTAAAACCAGAGTACGTTTCAATACCGGCACGCGGCGCAAACAGGTGGTTGGGTTTCGTCGACAAACCAGGAAAACAGACCCACTCGCTGGCGCTTCGTGCTTGTATTTCGGTGTCAAATTGCGCTCTACTTGCCTTTTTCGTTGTCGGGCTGTTCGCCGGAAACCTTGTCGCCCAGGACTATGATCTGGTCATCCTCAATGGCCGGGTCATGGATCCGGAAAC
>JBPCVB010000669.1:0-9130 GCA_051010855.1 Pirellulaceae bacterium
CGGTCTCGGAGTTTCGTTTTCCCGGTGATTACTGACTCGGACAAATGCATCCAAATTTAGTTCGATTCGATCTGTTGCGAATTGGTTAAACTGCATGCAGCGTTGTCGACCGATCGGACTGCCGAGCCGACGCAATACACACGTGTAGACAACATCCTGAGCAGATGTTGCTCCAATGTCGGACAAACTTGTTATCGCTGATTCTTGACCGATGACTGTGCAACAACCAGACATCTTGATTTGTGAACATCCATCAATTGATCTGGAAGGCTTTGTCACCTTTTCGGATAACGGCTGGTTTCGAGCGAATCTTGAATTGCCGTTACATGTATTCGAAGCAATGAGAAAGTACCCTTCAGGGACCAACACTGGTCTGAACCGCGGGTATGTGGCTACTTTCAGGATAAACGGAAACGGCACATTTGAACTGGTCTCGGTAGAATTTCCTCTACATGAACCGGCGTGCGTTCAACGTTGTAATTTCGTCTTTGAAGGCGACTTTTTCGTGCCAGTCTGGCGTTATTTTGCAGACTCACTCAATATTCGCATTCCTTTTGAAGATGGTGTTGTGAATGAGAACCGGGATGATTGGAAAGTTGTGGGCAAACCCCGCTACGGCGACGATTGGGCCGAGGTGTTATCCCAAGTTGGGATACGACACCGTGATTAGCGTACGATTTCTTGTGCTTGCAGACTTGCGCACTTGCGCCAAGCGTCGAATTGGCAACGCTTACCACTTCCAACGCTTGGCAAGTATCGAAAAGCGATTTCGACCAGAGAATATCGGAACAATTCCGCCTTGCAGTACCGGAGACAGGATTTGAACCTGCACGCCTTGCGGCACTAGATCCTAAATCTAGCGTGTCTGCCAATTCCACCACTCCGGCAGGCGTTGACAAGACATTCTAGATGTTGGCCACCGCATGGCAACATCAGGGCCAGCCAGCACGGGAATCATCGGCGACGACGTATCAACATGACGCACAGCGCGCTCGCCAGCAAGGCAAAGATTCCGGGTTCGGGGGCCACCGCCGCGAAATTGCCGAACTTACTGAAACCGGCCGCATTGTTGTCAGTGAATACATCTGAGCTTGGGCCTTGAGTGGGCGGTTTCGCCGCGTGACCGGTTGATTGAAACTGGGCAAAGGGCAAGACGGAATTCGAGTAGGGCATGGTGACCGATTCGTCAGGATCCGGAGGCAGCCCAAACCATTCGAATTGCAGCAGCGAGTGCGAGGCGTCCGCAAGGGAAGTGCCGGCGCGCATCGACGGATGAAGCAACAGACCGCGCGGTTCCGGCGCCAACCACCCATTAAAACTCGGTGCGCCCGTTAAGTGGTCGCGGACAACCGTTCCGTCGGGCAGCAGCGAAAACACGCGGACCCCATCATGGAGGTCCAGCGGATTTTCCGTTTGTGCCTGGCTGGCACACTGAAAGGCCACAACGAAATAGCTGGCCAGCAACATGGGAAGCCAGGAGCGGCAGACGGGCTCGATCATTTTTTCTCACTGATGTTCATTCACATGACCCGCGCTCTATTTACCTAAATGCTTTGCCACGACCGATTGGTCAGCCAAATTCGAAGGGAATGTTCAAATTTCCCTTAAATTCCGGCTGGGAACCGCCATTGGCAGCCATTTGGGATAATGCGGCGCACTCGCTAGACTGGAATCTCTGCCGGGGGGGCGCGTCGTGAGACATAGATATGAGCATGAATGAACAGGCGTGCTGCAGGTGGCCTGGCCGTTGTACCGCGGTCCTGATCGCTACCTGGCTGGTTTTGAACCCGGCCCCCGTAGCCGCTCAAGACGAGCTGAACATCGTGCGGGAATTGCAATTCAGTGGTTCCGTCGAGAGCTTTGTCGGTGACCGATTGACGTTGATTGATGTCGATGGGAAACGACAAACATTGCGCGTTCAGGAAATAGCCGGGCAACCGATTGCCCTCACGGGCGGTGATATTGCACTGGAACGGCTCGCCGAAATTGAAGTGAATGTCGCGGTGTCGTCAGCCGTGTTGCTAAACGGAATGACCGTGGAAATCGTTGGCGAGGTTGGCGCGGCTGGTCGAACCGGCGGCATTTCCGAAATCAGGCTGTTGCCGATCGGGACTACCGCGACCGGAATCCAGGCTGAGACAGTACCCGACGGCCGCGAGCTGGTCGAAACCACAACCGTGGGACGCATTAAGTCGGTCAACGAGCGGCGTATGGTAATTGCTGTCCCCCGCCATGACATGGCCCCGCGTGAACAGTTGACGTTTATGCTGGAAGGTGAGGACTCGGTGACTTACCAGACTCCATCCATGGCCCTGGTATCGCGTGGAGATGTCGTCAAGCGGGTCGCCGGCGCCGAACTTTCGACAGGCGATATCGTCACGCGGCGTATCGAAATTGATGTCGTGGGAACGCAAGACAATCTGCGTCTGACAGCTGATGAATTGCTCCAGTTGCAATACGTGGATGTCGCTAATACGCCGATAGCGCGTCGCGAAGTGCGATCGCGACACTTTATCCTTGATACCGACATCAGCGAACAACGTGCTGCTATTCTGCTGGACAAGCTGGAGATCATGCATGAACTGGTCACTGCCTATTTTGGTCGCCAGCCGCCTGCAGGCCAGTTGATCCGCTGCGTCGTTGTAGACCGACCAGCCGAATGGGACATGAGTGCGTTTCATGAACGCGCACAGGCCAAGATTGCCCAAGGTGAAGGCGTCACGTACTATCGTCGCCTGGGACGGCAGCAGGATCTGGTAGTCTATGCCGCCAGCAATGACGACGTGGTGCAACACGAAGCGGTCCATGCATTTTGTTTTCTGACATACGGCGGCAACGGACCGTTGTGGTATGCCGAAGGCATGGCAGAAATCGGCCAATACTGGAAAGTTGATGATTTTTCGGTCAACGCAACTCCGGCCGTAATCGGCTATTTAACATCGCGGCAGCCCCAACCGTTGATGAACATTGTGAAGGCCACGACGATCGAGGGCGAATACTGGAAAGCCTATGCCTGGCGGTGGGCACTGTGTCATTTGCTAACCAACAATCCCAACTATTCCCGCGAATTCAAGCGACTGGGTGTGGCGATGATGCAGGAACGCAATGGTGCCTCATTTGAAAACACGTTTCGCGATGTGGCCAGGGAGATCACATTCGAGTATGAACAGTTCATGCAGCACATGGATCGAGGCCTGCGGGTCGACCTGTGTGCCTGGCAATGGAATGTCAAACCCCGGGTTCCTGGTGGCGCGCGACCATTGCGATGCAAAGTCGACGCCGCGCACGGCTGGCAAGCCACGGGCATGTTGCTCGATCCCGGAGCCAGATATCTGGTTGAAGCGGAAGGTCAGTGGCGGATGTCCGAAACGGCAGAGCCGGTGGACGCAAACGGCAATGAACAGGGTGAAGGTCGCTTGATCGGCGTCATCATGAAGGACTATCAGTTGTCCGAAGAGTTTGAACTGGGACCGAGTCTCGAGTTCACGCCACCGGGCGAAGGCCATCTCTATGTGCGTTGTCAGGAACCGTTGTCGCAGATCGCCGACAACCAGGGTGAACTGACACTCAATGTTCGGAGAGTGCGTGAGTAGGCATTCGCCCGGCCGCGACCGCCTCGGTTACTGGTCGTCTTGCCGTTCGTACTCGGGCTGATTTTGTTGCGTGCCGGGCTGCAATCCGTCCAGCTCCGCGTTCTGGATGGCCGCAAGTTTTTCCTGCGCCGCGGCCAGCAGGCGTTCCGCTTCGGTAACCTGACGCTCGTTGTGGGCCACCTGGTCGGCAGTCACAAAACCACGGCCCAGCTTTTCCTCGTTAAAACGCAGTTGCTGACGAGCCAATCGCACGTCGTATTCGGCCTGCAAGACATCAATTTCGGCTGCGATGCGGAACTGGCCCTCGCGAGCCAGCGCCATATCCAGTTCCCGCTCCGCACGTTGCACGACAAACCGATCGTATTCAACCTGAGCGATGCTCAAATGGCCACGCAAATGCAATCGCTCGCTTTCGCGTTTTCGGATTTTGGCTTCGGCCAGTCGCCGCCGCGCTTCGTATTCGGACAGTTGCGTGGTCGTGAACAACAGTCGCTCAAGGTGGGCGACGCGGTTTTCCAGTGTGGCGACGCGTTCCGCAAGATCTTGCTCCTTCGCTGACTCCTGAGCCAAACAGGTCGAGGCAGACACACTCGTCAATACAACAAGAATGCAAATGGAGAACACGGGCCGGGACATGAAACGTCTCCTGCAAGGATTACTTTGTGAATGACTGGCGATACGGCCAACAGCTCGGCACAAGGCAATGACATTCTACGCCGGATCGCGTGGGTAACAAAAAAAACGCCTCATCAAACGATGAGGCGATGGGAGATGCTGCTTTTTGCGAATGCGTTACTTTTTCAACGCATCGCGGATTTCAGTCAGCAACTTGACCTCGGCTGGCGGCTCGGGTTCCTCTTCGGCCTTTTCCATAAATCGGGCAGCCACCTTGATAGCGACAAACACGGCAAACGCCAGGATCACGAAATCGAGCAGATTTTGCATAAAGGCACCGTACTTCAGCAAAATGGGTTCGCCGTCGGCCGACTCGCCCATTTGCATTGTCAGCCCTGTCAAATCGGGCACATTGAACAACATCGCAATTAATGGCGACACGATGTTGTCGATGAAGGACTTAACGATGGCTCCGGCGGCAGTACCGATCACGATACCGACGGCCATGTCAATTAGATTGCCCTTGAAGGCGAAATTCTTGAAATCCTGAATGAATCCCATTCTGTAACTCCCTTGTCTGGTGAATCGAATTCACGCCAGCCGGATGGCTGCAGAAAAGCGGGAATTCGGAAAAGGCGGGTTGGCTTTTTTGAATCAAAGCCAGTGCATGCAAGTTTGTACGATTTGCGGCAATATCGTTCAAGGTGAGAAGCCTGCACCACACCCGACCACTCATGGTCGAATCGACTATGGGCTGCTCATCTGATCAATCAGATTAACGAGCGTGCGAACGAAATAACCAGTGGCCCCGGCGTCAATCCAGGCAACTGGTTTTTCAACAAAACTTGGTCCGGCGATATCGACGTGGACCCAGGGAAGTTCGTTAACAAATTGTTGCAGCAACTTGGCCGCAGTGATGGCTCCGCCGGCGCGACCGTCACCGACGTTCTTGATGTCGGCAACCTTGCTTTTGATTAACTCGTCGTACTCACTGAACATGGGCAGTGGCCATGCTGCTTCGCCACATTCCATTGAGGCGGCGCGCACCTGTTCACAGAATTCATCGTCATTCGACATCAACCCGCCGACGTCGTTGCCCAGAGCCACCACGCAGGCGCCGGTAAGTGTAGCGAGGTCAATAATTCTGGCGGCTCCGCAGGTCACTGCCACATTGAGTGCATCGGCGAGCACCAGGCGTCCTTCCGCATCCGTGTTATGCACTTCGATGGTGGTGCCGTTGCGTGATTGCAACACATCACCGAGTTTGTAGGCGCGTCCGTTGATCATGTTCTCGACCAGGCCGACGACACCAATCAGATTGACCGGCAATCCGAGCTGCGCAACAGCCTGCATCGCGCCCAGAACCGTGGCTGCTCCCGCCATGTCCCGTTTCATGGTCAGCATGCCACTGGTCGGTTTGATCGACAGTCCTCCGGAATCAAACGTCACGCCTTTGCCTACCAGTGCGAGCAGCGGCCCGTCATTGCTGCCGGAATATCGCATGATGGCCAGCCGCGGTGGTCGGTCCGATGCCCGGGATACGGCCAGCAATGCGCCACATTTTTCCTGTTCCAGTCGTTGTTCGTCCCAGACTTCGACTTCAAAACCGGAGTCCTGGCCGGCACGTTGACAAGCGGCGGCGAACGTCTCGGGATAAACCTCATTGGCGGGTTCGTTGACCAAAGTGCGCGTCAAGTGAATCGCCTCGGCCAGGATACGGCCGCGGTCCAGATCATCATTTGATGTGTGGCTCCAGACGATTTCGTTGGGCTCATGCAATGACTTTTCGGACTGATACAAATCCTGACCCCGGCATCCGGTCATGCTGCCACATACCGCGTCTGCCGCAGGGTCCAGTTCCAGGGCGTACACGATACGTCGACGCGTTTTTTTTGCGAGATAACGTGCGGCAGCGCCAGCCGCCCGAAACGCCAATCCCGACGGAGCATCGTTGCGGTCACCCAGCCCCACGACTACCAGCAAACCCGCCACGATTGCCTCGATGCCGGGCAACGCGGTGACCTTGCAAACACCGGCCGAGATGTCTTCAGAAGCGAGCAATCTGGTTAACAGACCACCAGTGTCCCGGTCCACTTCATGGGCATGGCCCTCCAGTTCGGCGTCTTTCCAGACTCCGATGACCAATGCGTCGGCTTCTATGCTGGATACCTTTTCCAATGTCGAGGTGATGATCATGATCGGGAGTCACGCTAAATTATTGACACAGCCGGAAGGAAACAGCCGGCATTTTATCGAACTTATGACCTGACGCGAGTCGTCGGGCACGGACCATGGGATATCGCAGTACACGGCAATGCGTTGAGGATTTGAAAAAGCATGATCAGTTGATCGTGTTGGATGAGCCCGTATTGGCTCATTTGCAAATCGCCGAGATTCAGCGACGAGTGTTCGCCAATCAGGGCCCGGCCGTGCTGTTTACCAACGTTTCCGACAGCCGGTTTCCCATGGTTTCCAACCTGTTTGGCACGATGGAACGTGCCCGTTTTCTGTTTCGCGATACGATCGAAGCAGTGCGACGGGCGATTGAGCTGAAGATCGATCCATCCATGGCAAGGCGAAAGCCGGGTCGGTACTGGAAGGCACCCATGACAGCGCTGGCCATGCGCCCCAAGTTTGTACGCTCGGCTGCCATCACCAAAAACAAAACCAGTATCGATCAATTGCCACAACTGGTTTCCTGGCCGATGGATGCTGGCGGGTTTGTGACCTTGCCCCAGGTCTACAGCGAGGACGCCCGACGACCCGGCATGGCAACCAGCAACCTCGGCATGTACCGCATTCAGCTGACTGGCAATCAGTACGAGACGAATCGCCAGATTGGATTGCACTACCAGATCCATCGCAGTATCGGCGTGCATCACACCGCAGCGCGGGAAATGAACCAGCCGTTTCGCGTGAACATTTTTGTGGGAGGTTCGCCCGCCATGACCCTGGCCGCCGTCATGCCGCTGCCCGAAGGTATGAGTGAACTGGGATTCGCCGGCGCGCTGGCCGGTCATCGGATTCCCATGTTGCGACAAGATAAACATTTGCCCATCTATGCTGACGCCGACTTTTGTATTTCCGGAACGGTCGATCCCGACCGGCTGCTACCCGAAGGTCCCTTTGGCGATCACCTGGGATACTACAGCCTCGCACACGATTTTCCGGTGCTGAAAGTGGACGCCGTCTACCATCGCGATGAAGCAATCTGGCCGTTCACCGTGGTGGGTCGTCCGCCGCAGGAAGACACCATGTTTGGCGAATTGATTCATGAACTCACCGGACCGATCATTCCCACCGTGCTGCCAGGTGTTAAGGGAGTACATGCCGTGGACGCGTCGGGTGTGCATCCGTTGTTGCTGGCGATTGGCAGCGAACGCTACGTTCCCTGGAAAAAGAGTGCAGCGCCACAGGAGTTGCTGACGCAGGCCCACGCCATTCTGGGCCAGGGTCAGTTGTCGTTGGCCAAGTACCTGATGATTGTGGACCAGGCGTGCGATCCTCAACTGGACATCCACGACATCGAGGCATTTTTCCGTTGTGTCTTCAGCCGAATTGACTGGGCGCGGGATTTGCATTTTCACACCCGCACCACGATCGACACGCTGGACTATTCAGGCTCGGGCTTTAACGAAGGTTCCAAGCTTGTGATGGCCGCTACCGGTCCGCCAGTGCGTGAACTCGCCGGGAAATTGCCTGAGCAACTTGATTTGCCGTCCGGATTCTCCGATCCACGAATGTGTTTGCCAGGAGTGTTGGCGGTTAAGGGACCCGAGTGGGCGGAAGACGCGTTGTGGTTAGAACAGCTGGAACCGGCGCTACGTGATCAACTTGATCCGCGTCGTTACGCGCTGGTTGCGGTGGTTGATGATGCAGAGTTTTGCCAGGCAACGCTGAACAATTTTCTGTGGACAGTGTTCACACGCAGTAACCCCGCGCGCGACGTGTTCGGTGTTGACTCGTTTGTCGATCACAAACATTGGGGATGCCAGGGTCCGTTGGTGATTGACGCGCGGATCAAGCCGCAGCATGCGCCCCCTCTTGTCGAAGACCCCGAGACCAACCGCCTTGTCGATGCTCTGGCGAGTCGCGGGGGGCCGCTGGCCCGTTATCTGTAGCGGCTGGACATGTCAAAAGAGGGCGGTATTGGCAATCTGGGCCAAACCCGTTATGACTCAGGTTTGTTGCGTGCCCAAAGGAGTGAACGTGCGCCCGATCATTCGCCCGGAGAACAAGGAATTGAGCGAAGACCCCGAAGTTGAGGCTCGCCTCCAGGAAATCATGCAGCATTCCAGCTACCGGCTGGCATACCTGGATGACGAGTACATTCAGCGTGATGAACTGCGTCCATTGCGGCTGAACCTGGAGCTGCTCAAGCCGGAGATGTTACTGGAAGAACGCGGCATCAAATCCACAGTGGTGGTATTCGGTGGCACGCAGATCAAGGAGGAAGGCGAAGCGGCACGCCTGTTGGCAGAAGCCACCGCGGCGGTCGAAAAATCACCCGGTGATCGGGAAGCGCAGCGAAAGCTGGAAATTGCCAAGTCCTTTGTCGACAAGGCCCGATTCTATTCCGAGTGCCGCCAGTTTGGCCGGCTGGTTTCAGAACACGCCAAGAAGTTTGAGGACGGCGAGTTTGTCATCAAAACGGGTGGCGGACCGGGTGTCATGGAAGCGGCCAATCGCGGTGCCTTCGATGTCGGCTCCAAATCCATAGGGCTAAACATCATCCTGCCATTCGAGCAAGTTCCCAACTCGTACATCACGCCGGGTATGGCGTTCCAGTTCAACTACTTTGCCATTCGCAAGATGCATTTCCTGTTGCGAGCCAAGGCGCTGGTTTGTTTCCCGGGCGGCTTCGGGACCCTGGACGAACTGTTTACCGCACTTACATTGCGGCAAACCGAGCGGATGCAGGA
>JBPCVB010000670.1:0-7865 GCA_051010855.1 Pirellulaceae bacterium
GTACTGAAAGTTGAACTCACGCAAGGGAATGGCAATTTGCTGATTGACTTGTAACATGGGTTTGACTTGAAACGATGGCGGGAGTCGTAGCTATGCTGACCGATGAGCAAGCGATACCAATCTTCGTCCACGAAACCGAGTTGGGCAAATCCATGAGCATTCGGCACGTGATTCTTTACGTTATTGCCATCTGGGGTCTCGCTACGTTGTTGCTGGCAGGCGAAGTTTCCGGCCAGCAGTGGAGCCGCGAGGGAACGGACTGGCCGGGGTTCCTGGGTCCCGCACGGGATGGCAAGTCGATCGAAACGGGACTGCAATTCGACTGGACCAACCGTCCTCCGCCGCTGATATGGAGTTATCGAGTTGGCGAGGGCTACGGCAGCGGATCGGTGGCGTCAGGACAGTTCTTTCACTTCGATCGCGACGGGGACGAGGCCCGTTTGACGGCATTGAATGCAGAGACAGGCGAAGTCCTGTGGCAGTTCACCTATCCGACCGATTACGTCGACATTTATGGCTTCGATGGCGGGCCACGCAGTTCGCCGGTGATCGATGGTGAACGTGTTTATGTGCACGGCGTCGAGGGCATGCTGCATTGTCTCGACGTGAGCAACGGAGAAGTGATCTGGAAAATTGATACGCAGGAAAAGTACGGTGTCATCCAGAATTTTTTTGGTGTGGGCAGCACGCCACTCGTCTACGACGATCTGCTGATCACGATGATCGGAGGCAGCCCGGAAGCATCACAAACGGTGCCATTGGGCCAGCTGGATCGCGTGGAGCCCAATGGCTCGGCGATCGTGGCCTTCAACAAATTCACAGGCGAGGAGCGATACCGCACGATCGATGACCTCGCAAGCTATTGCTCGCCGGTCGTGACGCAGATCGAGGGTCGCGACGCAATCATCGCACTGTGCCGGTCGGCCTTGCACGGATTCGACCCCCGCGATGGTGAGGCGTTGTGGCAAGTTCCCTATCGCGCGACGAAGTTTGAAAGCGTTAACGCCAGTACTCCGGTTGTGTTCGGCGATCGCGTGATGATCACCGAATCCTATGGCATTGGTGGTGCCGTGCTGGAACTGGCAAGCGAGTCGGCCGATTTCGTCTGGGCCGATGAGCGTTTGCGTGATGCCTCACTGGCCTGTCACTGGAATACGCCGATCGTGCATGGCGGATTTGCATGGGCCAGCCACGGCGAAGGCCAATCCAATGCCGAGTTACGTTGCATCGACCTGGGAGACGGTTCTGTCCGCTGGTCCGAGCCTGGTTTGACACGCAGCAGCCTGACATGGGCCCAGGGACATTTGATTTGCCTCGGTGAAAACGGCCGCTTGCTGGCCTTGCGGCAAAGTGAGGAACAATTTGAACTGGTCGGTGAAGTGGATTCTGGACACTTGCGACTGGTTGGCCCGTGCTGGGCAGCGCCCGTTCTCTCACACGGCTATTTGTATGTCCGGGACAAGAATCGAATCTTCTGTCTGGATATCCACGACGAATGAAATTGCAATCGCGCAACAGGTTTACGTTGCCGACGAACTGGTGGCCCGCAAGCGTTCATCATGCAAACGGACGAAACTGGAAATCGAATGATCGAGCATCTGCCGGTAACGCTCTTCCCCGAGCAGCGGACCGTGTACTTCGATTTCGTATTTGCCCGAGTAACCGAGGTTTTCCAGTTCATTAAACCAGGTTTGTAGCGGAATGCTCCCTTCGCCGGGCTGACATCGGCAAGGACGTTGTTGGTGATTGACTCGATCGGACAACTGGACCAGCGCCAGTCGCGGTATCAGTTGCCTGAGGTTTTCGAATACCGTGGTATCGCACCCGACGTGATAAATGTCCAGAACCATGCCCAGCTGGGGCGCGCGGTACTGTGCTGCAAAATCGATGGCCTGCTGAAAACTTTCAAACACCGTCCAGTCCGCTGATTCGGTGCGGCACATCAATTCCATGGCCAGCTTGACACCAAAATCATTGGCAACCGGCAGCAGTCGCTTGATCGCCGACTCGAACAATCGTCTGGCATGTTTTCGAGTATGACCGCCTCGATTACCCGGATGGACTATCAGGCAGTCTGCACCGATCTGGGCTGCCGTGCGGATGGCCAGCACTCCATCGTCGATGGCTTGTTCATGGGACATTCCGCAGCTGCCGGTAAAGCCGCCCGCCCACGAAAGACTGGATACGTGCAAGTCGTTGGAGTACAGCATGTCAGCTGCAATGTCGCTATCCAGATCAGAGAACTTGGTTCGCCAAATCCCGATGTTGTTAATGCCGCGACGCGTCAGTTCATTGATTTCCTGTTCCAGTGACCAACGATAGGTTGAAAATTCGCTGATCGAAAGCCGCGTCATTCGTGATCTCCATGGGTGCCGTTTAAGCAGATGCGAGCGTCGGAATTCTCCCTGATTCGGCACAGTATGTGACTCAGTCAGGATTCTGTAAACATGGAATTGGACCACTGTCGGCGCAATTTTTTTTTGCAAGATCAATTGGAAAATATATTTTTTTTCAGGTCGCGTTTTGTTTGCTCCGCCCAACCATCCAAATGCATGCACTAGCCGATTATTTTTTTGGCAGTACTGTTTTTTTGTGAACACAATATTGCGCGCAGCAGTAGAATGTCAGAACAGCCGTGAGACCCAACGAGCTTCTGCCTCATCGGTAAAAAATGGACGACCTGACGGATCAGGCCGGCGGAAAGGAGTCTTTTGTGAAGAAATTTGCCACGCCGACTTCGGCCGGCCGTATTCGCTTTCGCGATGATGACATCTCGCACCGAGTCACCTCCTATCTGGTTCATCAGGGCCTGGAAGGGGTAGAAGGGCTCGAAATCGAAGTTCGGGATGGTGTCGTGACGCTGGCGGGAACCGTCGTCGATGACCAGCAACGCCATCTGGCATTGAGTTCGTGCCAGCGAGTGGCCGGAGTGCTGCAGTTGATTGACGAATTGCAGATCGAATCAGTTTCCTGAACGGGCGGATCGATTCTGTGATTCAGCCGAGCCGGGTGTTGTCGGCCCCTGACAGCTATTTCTTAATTCTGGCCGTGATTGCTAAACTTGCATGCTTTCATGCAATCGCCAGATGAGCTAATTATGTCGGCAGAACAGCCGTTGATTGAACGAGCCCGACAACTGTCCGACGTCCATTGGCACGAAGCGCCGCCAGGCTGTTTTAGTCATCATCGTTGTGATGGGCACGATTTGCATCTGAAGTTCGGGTCTATTGCCAGTGGGCGGGGGGCCGGCGTTTCAGTCGTCCTTATTGATACCGGGCCCATGCAACTCACCGTGCTGCCGACTCGTGGCATGGGTATCTGGCAAGTCGTATGCGACGGCGTGCCCTTCAAATGGAATTCGCCTGTTACTGGACCGATTCATCCGTCTTTGGTCCCCCAGTTCGACCCAAATGGGCTCGGTTGGCTGGAAGGTTTTGACGAGTTCATGGTGCGTTGTGGAATGGCCAGCAATGGTGCGCCGGATTTTGACGAATCAGGGCAGCTGCTGTACCCGTTGCATGGACGCATTGCCAATACGCCAGCCGATCGTATCTGGAGCGAGGTTGACGGGGACGAATGTGTGTTGGGCGGCGATTTGCACGAGCAAAGGCTCTTTTTCCACAACTTGCGACTGACCTCCCGGATCCGCGTTAATCCAGGTTGTCGCAGTATTTGCATCGAAGACACGATCACGAACCTTTCAGGGCAAACTTCGACCAGCCAGATGCTGTACCACGTTAACATTGGAAAGCCAGTGCTGGCAGGCTCATGCAGGTTGCACATTCCCTGTTCCGAAATGGCACCGCGAGATGCGGTGGCAGCTGCCTGGCCAGGTCAGCCCGATCGATGCGACAACGCCAAATCCGGTTTTCAGGAAGTCGTGGATTTTTATCGCATGCATGCCGATGATCAGCACGAGACCGCGGTGCTGCTGGAGAATCCGCAAAGCGAGACGGGCCTGGGGCTGATCTACGACACACGTACTCTGCCCTGTTTCGTGGTTTGGAAAAATTTTGCAGGGCATCAGGACGGATACGTGCTGGGTCTGGAACCCGCAACCAACTTTCCCAACACAAGGACCTTCGAAGGCCTGCATGGCCGAGTAACCACGCTGGAACCCGGCCAGTCGATTACGCATCGTCTGGAGATTTGGCCCCTTGTGGGCAGCGGGCCTTTGTCAGATTTTGGACAGCGTGTTGCTGCACTGAAGACTGACTTGCCACCCGTGATTCATGAGCAACCGCGAGTCGACTGGTCACCGCAAGTGTGAACGCACCGAGATCGTCGCGTTAGAAAGCACAATCTGGTGAGCGATGGCTAGCGAAGATCCCAGGCTTCCAGCCAAAACTGGCCACCACGTTTCATGCCATGACTCTTGCGCAGGTGTTCGTCAAAATCCGGCAAATGGCCAGCTCCGTAAAAGATGCCCAGCCGTGTTTTGCCGCTTTCAATCTGTTCATGCATGATTTGCAGGGCTTTACGGTTCCGGTGATGGATGATGGTCGATCCATCCCGGCCTTCAAAGATCACCATGCCCGATTCCATGTCCTGCATTTGCGAAGCCATGATGCGTCGCAGCTTCATTTCCCGATCGCTGGAAAACATGGCCATCAGCAAAGATGCATCGCTTAACTCGCTGTTGGAACTTTGCATCGCCATGCTCTGCCCGAAGGCCTTGAGAGCCATCTTGAAAAAGCTCTCGTCATTTTCTTCCATGCTTTCGCCAAATTCCTCGGGAGTCATGTCGGCGTGTACAAAGTTGTCGACGGTGTAATCGATGTGCTCAAGCTGGAACTCCAGACCCAGTACGGATTGCAGGCTCTGTTGCAGTACCGCAACCGGATTCATCCCCGCACTCTCGCTACGCCCGCCACGCGGGATGACAGTGCCCTCTGGTGCGACCAATTCGTACAGCAACGCGTCGTACTTGGCAAACAATTCATTGAGCTCTTCGTAGTAGTCCTTTTCGCCGATATGCACGACACCAATCAGGTCTACCGTGACGCGCTCGCCGTCGGAGTTGGTAGTGACGTAGCGAGTGATCGAGGTCTCCATAGCGACCGGATTGTCACTGGCATCCCGCCGAACCCGCATGAACCGCCCAATATCGAGCTCATCGACCCACTCTTCGTTGACTTCCTGTTGCTCGCTTGTTTCGGTTTCCTGTTGCGGAGGTGCTTCAGCCGTCGCCTGGGCCCACGCCGGTAAACCATAGCCGGCTATCAGCAAAAACACGACTGCGAAACGGGATAGGGATTTCATGACACGCCTCTCGTGTTTAGTGAATGGTGGTTGGGCGGTTGTTGTCGCTGGCCAGGCCCGTGACAAGACATCCACCGCAAGTATAGGCAATTGGGTCGGGATATTAAATTCGTATGCCCGTCCGGCAGCATTCCGATGTCATGTTATCAGGTTCTACTGCCCGGTTTTTCCGGCTTGTAGACGGTCACCTTCCCGCCCCGGGATAACAGGACAAATTTGGGCTGAGTGAGCGCCCGTCGAAATTCCTCGCCCAGCAGCATGCGGGCATCACAGTCAAATGAACCGGACGAGGCCGACCAAAACATCCAGGGAGTCTGGCGAATCTGCTGGACCATGAGCCCCCGGGGAGTTTGCAAAAATCGTTGCGTTTGCTGCAATACAAACTCTTCCTTGGATCCCGTGTCGCTTTTGCTGGCTGCATCGCGGGCCTTGACCATAAAGTGACTTTCGGAGTCATCGAATTCCCATCGATAATCCGCTGATGGCAATGCGTCGCGTCGCGCCTCCTCAAATCCCGACGTCGCTCTACGGGCTGTTACCAACTGGGACTCCTGGCCAGTCAGAAAATGCAGTATCCGACCAGCCATTTTGCTGGAAACCAGATTCTTCAGCAGGATATGACCCTGGTACAGCTGCCCATTAATTTCGCAGGACACATACGTTCGAAAATCGATTTCCTCAAACGAGCGGACCAGTCCAGGACCGAATCCCCAGGGACGAAGCCGGCGTACGGTCTTGGCCATCATCGTCAACAGGGTATGGTCGTTGTAGCGGTCGATCGAAAGGCTCTTCGGAATGTGGCGTTTGATGACTCGCGAATCGATCTCAAAATTCAGTGCCACCACCTCGCGCCATTGGCACTTGTATTGGGTTTTTAGCCTCGGTGATTTGCTGGCCATGGTGGCAGCGGGTTCGGAATACGGCACCAATCAGCGCTGTGGATACAACTCAGTCCATTTTGTTTTGGCTGCCTGACGTCGTTGGTCCGAATTAAACCCGGAGAGGTGAAAGGGAAGTGGTTGATCTGCGGGGTGCACACCGAGATGGTCGTAGCCAAAATCGGTGTAAGTTGATGGCGAGAGATGAATCATGGCGGCCAGGGCAACGTCGCTGACAAACGTGGTGTAGACCTGCAGGCGATTATCGGCGTTGCGCCGCTGTCCTCGTGTAACCAGCAACTGGTCATCCAGGTGCCGGGAAAGAACATCAATATGGGATTCGTCACCCAGGTCAGCCAGAATTTGTATAGCGTCGCAACGGGATTCGCTGGTAATCGGCGCGTTGTCGCCTTGTTGCAGGCAGCCTGCAGCCAGATCGACCGCTTCGGGCACTGCGTATGTCCTGGCAATCGACAGACGTGATGCCATCGTACCCAACTGCGAGTCATTCCAGACAATCCATTGCGCCAGCGCCTTGCGATGCAACTGGCCAAAGCGGCCACCGGCCACCATTTGCTGGAATGGTCGTTGTTTATATATGGCGGCCAAACGCAAGTTCTGAAAATCGACCGGGACGTGTGCTGTATCCGGATTTTGCGAAAAGACCTTGTGAATCTGCATTGAGATTACAACCGCCATCCGCGGATCGAGCCGAGTCTGAAATTCGCGTGACTCATCAAAGGCCACAACCAGCTCTTGCAAAAATGCCAACGGGTCCGGATCGCTGGCGTCGTGTTGTACCAGTAGCCGGGCGTGCGACTGGTAGATCTCGGCAAATTCGCGTCGGTCACTGGCCGAATCCCCCTGGAGTACCAGAAAGGATTGCCAGCCTGGCAGGTCCATTTCCCCGTTACGGAAACGGGTCATTTGCAGGCCCAGGTAATCATCGCGGACGATGCCGATGATGCGAACAACGCGCAGCCGCAATTCGCTGTCTCCGGCATGCCGCACCGATTCCAGTGACGGCAAGGCGTCAGCGCCGATACGGATCAGCTGTTCCTCGCAATGCTGACGCACGTGAAAGTCAGTATCGGTCAGGCCCTCGATCAACGACCGAATGGATTCGCTGTCAGGGCTGAAGTGCGAGTCAGGCTGGGCGACGACTCCACACGGTAGAGCGCAGATCAACAGCCACGCCGCGACAAGCGCGTTTGGAATAAGCCGGCAGATTCCCGGGGAAAATTTCATGACCAGTCGGTGTTGACTCCCGTCAAACAACGTGCCAAACAATTATAAAACCGGCTGATTGGCGAAGATAGCTTTCCGGCACGCATTTGTGCCCGTCAACCGGAAATCTTCGTGCGGCCATGCAAGATCGCAAGGAGATGTCCGTTTGCAGGACTCGCGTGTTTTGCCGAAAAAAACGTGCACAATCTCATCGACGTCGACACGACGAGAACTTTATCGCTAGGATAAATGCAACGGTTCGATCGATCACAGGAGGCGTTATGCAACGACTAATCAAGTCAATCCGGTTGCTGCCGTTCGCATTCCTGGCAACGGTTGCGATCGCACCGGTCAGCGGTCAGGAACCGGCAACACCCGCGCCGGAGGCACAAGCCGAAATTGGCCAGTTGATTATCCAGCTGGAGAGTGACCAATACCGCGTCCGTCAAAGGGCGACACGGGATCTTGCCCGCGCTGGTATGCAGGCGGCCTCGCAAC
>JBPCVB010000671.1:0-5343 GCA_051010855.1 Pirellulaceae bacterium
CGTGGTTTCGTTTGTGAAAATTATGGTGCCAAGTTTACCTTGCCAGGTCGTGGTCCGATCGGAGCCAACTGTTTGGCCAACCCTCGGGACTTCAAAACACCGGTCGCGTGGTTCGAGGATCGCGATGCAAAATGTGGAGTAACGGTTAAGTGGTGCGGCGAATTCCATCGCACCGAGATCGATCACTCGCCACTGGATGTGGTCGCCTGGCATGGCAACTATGCTCCGTATAAATATGACCTGCGGCATTATGCGGCGGTTGGCTCAATCACTTTCGACCATCCTGATCCATCGATCTTTACCGTGCTGACGGCTCCGACAGCAGAGGAGGGCACCGCCAACATCGATTTTGTGATCTTCCCTCCGCGTTGGCTGCCCCAGGAAAACACATTCCGTCCGCCCTGGTACCACAAGAACATCATGTCGGAACTGATGGGTAATATTTACGGCCAGTACGATGCCAAGCCGCAGGGTTTTGTTCCTGGCGGGATCAGTTTGCACAACTGCATGTTGCCCCACGGCCCCGATAACGACGCCTTCGAAAAGGCAAGTTCCTCCAGTGACGATCCGGTGTACCTGGACAACACCATGTCGTTTCTGTTCGAGACTCGTTTCCCGCAGATGGTCACCGAATTCGCCGCCAACGAAGCGATCCTGCAAGACGACTACGTCGACTGTTGGGAAGGTCTCAAAAAACGATTCAATGGAACGCCAGAAGGTGATTGGTCATAGTTGAAGAGTCGATGTCCGGGTTAGTACACACGACTGTGTGATTCCGGACGTCTTTCAGGTTGTACTGGCAACTACCAATCAACCTCGCCGGCCAGCGACTATGATGGATGGGCGCGTGTTACCTGGGGTTCTCGCCATATCGTTACGCTCGACCCTCGGCCGAACCGGGATTGGCAACCTGCCTGGTGATGCTTTCGGCAGGGTATCGTTTCCAGTAAATTGACGCTTAAATTAACCAGTGCCACCCTTCAGCAAGGGACCATCGAATGATCCGCAACCACCGATTTGTTTTCTGTTTGATATTCCTGACATCGTTTTGCCTCGTTGAGTTACGGGCGCAAGAAGAGACCAGTGACGATTTGCGCGTGCTTTCGGCGCGCGATACATTGCGGATCAACAGCGTCGGCTCACCGACGCTGTCGCCCGACGGCAATTGGGTTCTGTATACCCGATCTGAACGTGACATGACTGAAGAGATTGACCTCGAGGACGAGTTTGAACGCAAAACTCACATCTGGCGTGCTACAGCAGATGGATCTTCGCGGCGTCAGATGACGCGTGGTGACCAGGACGCTAACGCGCCGCAATGGTTGCCCGATGGAAACCGAATTGCTTTTTTGACGTCGCGAGGCAAAAAGAAGAATGGGGAGGATGGGGACGACGGGCCAAAGCAACAGGTGTACTTCATGTATCTGGATGGAGGCGAGGCCTGGGAAGTCACCGAACACGAAGAGGGCGTTCAAGGCTTTCGGCTGTCACCCGATGGAAAGCAAATTGCTTTTCTGTCGCACGACCCGCTAACCGACGAGGAAAAGAAAGAGAAGAAACAAAAAGATGACACGATTGTTGTCGATGAAAAATTTCGCTGGGTTCACTTGTGGGTTTGGGACATGGAATCCAGTGAAGCGCGACGAATTACAGAAGGAGATTTCACGGTCAGCGATCCGCGATGGTCCCCCGATGGAAAATCGATCGCTTACGTGACGCGCCCCAATACCAAATTGGACGACACCTGGAATAGCGACGTGTGGGTTGTCGAAGTGGAAAGCGGAGACGCTCGCAAACTATACGAAAACCCGGGAACCGACTCCGGTCCGCGCTGGTCATTCGACGGCGAGTGGGTTGCCTTTGCCACCAAGCCTGATTTGAAAACAAATACCAACCACAGCAAACTGGCGCTCGTACGTCCGTCTGAACCCGATCAAAAACCACGCATGTTGCTGGGGGAATTTGACCGCGATTTCTCGAACCCGATATGGCATCCCAGTGGACAAAATATCTACTGGTCAACTGGCGACCAAACAAACACGCGATTGTTTTCAGTTGACGTAAACAGCGGTCAAGCAACTCCAATGGATGTGCCCGATGGAAGTAATCGCTCGTTTGAGCTGTCTCGTGACGGAACACGCTGGGTCTGGACTCACTCCCCGTCCAGCCAACCGGGTGAAGTCATCGTCGCCCCTCTCGATTTGTCCGATCGAAAACAATTGAGCGATGCCAATTCGTGGATGCAGGATGAAGGGCTCCAGTTTGCGGAAGCGCGGGCCATACAGTGGAAAAACTCCGAAGGTCAGGAAATCGAAGGTGTCATCACATTCCCGGTCGGTTACCAGGATGGCGAGCGATACCCGCTTGTGCTCAATCCCCATGGCGGTCCGAGTGGCGCCGTCACAACCTCGTTCAGCACGACAACGCAATTCTTGGCCGGCAACGGATTCATGGTGCTGCAGCCCAACTTTCGCGGGAGCTCCAACTATGGGCAGGAGTTCCTGAACTCCAATCGCGATTATTGGGGAATTCGAGACTACGACGACTGTATGACGGGCGTCGATTTTGTCATCGAGCAAGGATGGGCCGACCCTGATCGACTGGTCTGTTATGGCTGGAGCTACGGCGGCTACATGAGTTTCTGGATCTGCACGCAGACCGATCGATTCAAGGTCGTTTCCCCCGGGGCGGGAGTGGCCAACCTGTATTCAATGTACAGCACGACCGACATATCGAATTATCTCGGCTGGTTTTTCGGGACCCCCTGGGAAAACGAAGAAATCTACCGGAAGTTATCGCCAATACGCCACGCCGAAAATGTCAGCAACAAAATCTTCATCATGACAGGTGAAAAGGACGCGCGGGTCCCTCCAGAGCAATCGATCGAGTTCTATCGCGCGTTGGTGGATCTGGGCAAGGATGCGGAGCTGGTTATCTTTCCACGCGAAGGTCACGGGATTCGCGAACCCTGGCACCAGATGGACCGCCTTCGTCGCTACCTCGAAGCTTTCTCGGAAGCGGTCGATTTGGAACCGCGAAGTGAAGCGCGTTGGCATGAGGCCGTCGAAGAAGCAAAAAAGAAAGCAGAAGAAGAGTCCGAGGACGACGACGACTCGTCTCAACAGGACGACGATTCGGAAGCCGAGGATGACCAATAAGTCATCTGCAGCCGAGCCGACGAGCTGTCTGGATGCCAGGAAGGATGGAATGCAGCACTTTCTGCCTAACTCTTTTCTTCTCCTCACTTGTTCGCAGCTACCTGTGTGCCCCTGAGCACACGACCGTGCGATTTGCCTGTTGTGTCGCCTCAGCGCGGCTTCGGCAATTACGACACCCTTGAACGGGACTTGGCGATTTTTCAAAAGCGCCCCAGGATTTGCTCCAGGTGTATCGCAGGGATCGCAATCCAACACAGGGACCCGCCTCGTTATGCAAAATTCATCAGCCACGACACCTGCTTCTCGTAAATACCGGGAAGTGCTGGACCAGTTGCGCAAGGCTTTTCCGCAACCGTTTTCCGATCCCGTTCACGACGCGTACATGTTGTACTCGATCTCCCGCGCGCTGGACGTCGTCGACGACCTCAAGTCCGAGGCGCCGATCCTCGGTAGTCCGGTCGACCTGGATTGGCAGTCCGCCAAGACCAGTCGGGTGGCGGACGGCGGGCAAACGCTGGAGGAGGTGATTCCGGAACTGGCCGGCTACCTGAATGGCATGATTAACTGGGGACATCCGCGTTGCCAGGTAAATGTCGTGACCTTGCCGTCGATTGCCAGCATCATTGGCGTGTTGTTGCCGAGCGTCTACAACCCCAACCTGTGTTCCGAGGAAACCAGCCGCCGTTTGGCAGAGGCGGAGGTACGAAGTACGTCGATGGTGGCGGAATTGCTGGGCTACGATCCTGAAGAATCATTAGGCATTTTTACTTTTGGCGGGACCGGCGGCGTACTGTATGGATTGAAGATCGGATTGGAGAAGGCCCTGCCTGGGTGCATGAAATCTGGTTTGCGCAGTGACGCAGTCGTTCTCGCTTCCGACGAAGCTCACTACTGCGGCCTGACCGCCGCGGGGTGGCTGGGGATCGGGCAAGACAACTTCATTTCAGTCCCCACGCACGCCGACAATTCGATATGCATCGAACAACTTGAATCCACCGCCCGCGCCACCTTGTCCTCGGGCAAAAAGATTGCGGCGTTCATCGCAACCATGGGCACGACTGATGCCTTTGGCCTTGACGACCTTGAAGCGATCTACAAGCTGCGTGAGCAACTGGTCGAGGAATTTTCGCTTTCCTGGGTGCCGCACATCCACGCCGATGCCGCGATCGGCTGGGCCTGGTCTGTGTTCAACGATTACGACTTTGAAAACAACGAACTGGACTTTCGGGGCCGCACGATTCGCGCGTTGGCCGCTGCCAAATACCGCATCCGGCACATGCATCTGGCAGATTCGATTTGTCTCGATTTCCACAAGACCGGCTTTGCTCCCTATCCCTCCTCGGCTTTTCTCGTCAAGCAACGCAGCGATCTGGACCTGATCGCCCGCAATCGGGAAGCCATGCCATATCTGTATCAAACAGGTGACTACCACCCCGGCATGTTTACGCTGGAAACCAGTCGAGGAGGAGGAGGTCCGCTGGCCGCGTTGGCCAATCTTTTGTTGCTCGGCAAGGAAGGCCTGCGGACGTTGCTGGGCCATCTGGTGGAGATGGCGGAGGTTTTGCGTGAGGAACTCGAATCCCACCCGTACTTTGCGGTACTGAATTCCGACAACGTTGGGCCGGTCACCCTGTTCCGCGTTTATCCAAAGGGAGTTGATCCCTTCACGGTCAAACAACGTGAGTTCACGGACCCTTCCTACCGCGAACAATTGCTCCAGCACAACGAATTCAATCGTCAGGTCTATCAGCACGTGCACGCCGAAGCATTGGCGGGTCGTGGTGTAGCCATCTCCCAAACCGATTGCTACCGGCACACCGACTACGGGGAGCCCGTGGTCGCGCTGAAATCCTACGTTCTGTCACCGTTTTCTGACGAAGCGGAAATGCAGTCTATTCTGGAACGAGTGCACGCAGCCAGGGAACTCATCGAGCAAAACCAAATCTTTGGTGGAGAAAAGCCAACACAGCTCTTTACTGACTGAAGGGGATGAAACAAGGGACGGGGACGGTCCGAACAGAGGCGACGCAACTCTTTTCTGACTGCCAGGCTGGTCGTAGCCGCACGCGCGTCGGTGTACTTTCTTCTCTCTGGAATTACCCCGTCAACGCACGGATAGCAGGAGTTCGATCAATTGATCGAGGTCGCCTGGCTGAGTTAGATGATTGGTGATGCAAGCCCGGAA
>JBPCVB010000672.1:0-4676 GCA_051010855.1 Pirellulaceae bacterium
TCTAGGGTTGCGCAGGCTGCAAAAGGAAGATACCGCTGTGTAAATTTGCTGGCGTACCTGATTGCTCAGGATTCCGTAACGGGCAGCACGATCACGGGTTTGCGGCAGCCTCGCAGGACTTTTTCCGCTGTCGATCCAAACAGCAGCGATTCGGGCCGGTTTCTCGTCCCCATTTTGCTCATCACGATTGCGTCGACCGCGAATTCCTCGGCCTTGCGTGTGATTTCGAAGAATGGCTCGCCCTCGCAGACGAGCGTGTCGACGTTTATCTTTTCGGTTGAAACGCCTGCATAGCGCTCCAGACGGGCAAGGGCATTCTTCTTGACGGATGCATACACCGCATCGTGATCACCGGCCCCAAGCTCCACCAACTGGTCAACGACTGTCGGATCAATAGCGTGAATGACCATAATCTCGGACTCGTCGCCGTCTACAAGAGCACAGGCGTACTCAAAGGCTACCCACGCATTGTCCGAAAAGTCTGTAGGTACCAGCAGGCTATTAAACGTGACCGAACTATTCATTCACAACCTCGTCATATTTGACTTGATCCAGTTCCTGCTCCGCCGCTGCCACAATCAATTTGGTTTTGAGGGCAACATCGGGGATCACCGAAATACTGTCGATCCCGGCGTCTACCAGAAACCGCGTGAATTCCGGAAAATCGCTGGGAGCCTGACCGCAAATACCAACGCGACAGTCGCATTGACGCCCAGTCTGGATCACTTGTTTTACCAAAGTCTCAACGGCGGGGCTGCGTTCATCAAATAAATGTGCGACCAGTTCGGAATCGCGGTCGATCCCGAGGGTCAGTTGGGTCAGGTCATTGGAGCCAATAGAAAACCCGTCAAACAGCTCGGCAAAGTCCTCCGCCAAAATCACGTTGGAGGGAATCTCGCACATCACATAGATTTCCAGTCCATGGTCGCCGCGGACCAGACCGTGTCGCTCCATTTCATCAATCACCTTGCGGCCTTCCTCTGGAGTACGGCAGAAGGGGATCATCAGCTTGACATTGGTTAGCCCCATGTCGTCGCGGACTTTCTTCATCGCCTGGCACTCCAGTCCAAATCCTTCGCGGTATCGCGGATCGTAATATCGCGATGCGCCCCGAAAACCAATCATGGGGTTTTCTTCATCCGGTTCGAATCCTGCGCCTCCTACCAGCCCGGCGTATTCGTTGGATTTGAAGTCACTCATTCGCACAATTACATCTCGAGGGTAGAACGCCGCGGCAATCATGGCCACGCCGTGAGCCAGCCTGTCGACGAAATACCGAACGCGGTCGTCGTAGCCGACGGTAATCCCGTCGATTTGTTCTTGCAGGGACTGATCGAGGTCGGAGTAGTTCAGCAAAGCCAGCGGGTGAACGCGAACATAGTTGGAAATAGTGAACTCAAGACGGGCGAGGCCGACTCCGTCCACGGGCAGGGAGGCCATGGCCAGTGCGATTTGGGGATTGGCGATGTTCACCATAAGACGCGTACGCGTGGACGGGACCTGTTCGAGATCAATGTGCTCAACGTCAAACGGGATCAGGCCATCAAGGACCACGCCCAGCTCTCCTTGAGCACAGCTTATGGTGACGGCCTGACCCGGTTGCAGCATTTCCGTCGCGTTGTTCGTACCGACAACGGCCGGCAAGCCGAGTTCGCGTGCCACGATCGCGGCGTGACAAGTTCGCCCGCCGTGATTGGTAACGATGGCCGCTGCCTTTTTCATAACCGGCTCCCAGTCAGGATCGGTTTTCTCCGCAACGAGGACTTCGCCCTCACGAAAGTCAGTCAGCTGATCAAGGCTGCGAATCAGATGCACGTTGCCCGAGGCAATCTTCTGGCCAATCGCATTGCCTGAAACCAGCGTCTTTGCGCCTGATTCACGCAACACGAAGCGTTCGATTTGCTGCGATGTCTTTTGCGACTGGACTGTTTCCGGGCGGGCTTGCAAAACATACAACTCGCCGGTTTCGCCGTCACGCGCCCATTCGATGTCCATGGGAACAAAGCGACCGTGTTTGCGCGAGTAGTGCTCCTCGATTTCACAGCCCCAGCGAGCCAGTTGCAGGATATCGTTGTCGTCCAGCGCGAACGAGTTGCGATCGAGTAGCGATACCGGCACGTTGCGCGTGGACTGGCTGCCACCGGAAGAGCACACCATTTTGAATTCCTTGGTGCCCAGCTTCTTTTGCAGGATCGGACGAAAGCCTTGCTTTAGAGTCGGTTTGAACACGAAGTATTCGTCCGGATTGACGGTGCCCTTGACCACATTTTCGCCCAGTCCGTATGAGGCGTTGATCAGCACCGCTTCGGAGAACCCGGTTTCGGTATCAATGGTAAACAAAACGCCGGAGGATCCTGTATCGGCGCGCACCATGTGCTGAATTCCAATCGACAAGGCGACATCTAAATGGTCAAAACCCTGATGAATGCGATAGGCGATGGCCCGATCGGTGAAGAGGGAAGCAAAGCACTGTTGGCAGGCGTTGAGCAGGGGCTGTTTTCCGGTGATGTTCAAGAAAGTTTCCTGCTGGCCTGCAAAGCTGGCATCGGGCAGGTCTTCGGCGGTTGCACTACTGCGTACAGCGACCGCGGCTGCCGAATTGAGCTGTCGACAAAGCCCTTCGTAGCCGTCAAGAATGGCTTGCTCGAGGGCGTCGGGAATCGGCGTTTCCAGAATGGCGTGCCGGATACCCAGTCCCCGCAATTGCAACTGCTCGATGTCATTGTGATCCAGGTCGGTGAGCAATTCGCGGATCGTTTCGTGCAGACCGGTGGACTGGAAATAAAATCGGAATGCGTGCGCGGTTGTGGCAAAGCCATCGGGCACGCGAATACCCTGCCCACGAAGTTCGCGTATCATCTCGCCCAACGAAGCGTTCTTGCCGCCCACAAGGGCAACATCATCGATGGACAGTTGATCGAATGGCCGCACGTAGTCGGCGGCTTTCATCGTTGTGGTGGCCACGTCTGATCTCCCGAATCTGGAATTTCGCCGGGATTCAGTTGAGCAATCGACGTGCCATCCTGCGGACCATGTTCAAACCGGGAACCGCGGCCAGCGGGACAGCAGCCAGCGAGCGATCCCGCACAGCCACAAAAAAAAGCCGCGTCAGCCAATGGCCAACGCGGCAAGATTTCAATTCTGTTGGAACGAGTCCGTTTAGAACTGGACTCCGAATTGGTCGGTCATGAGCTGACGGGTATTACGTCGTTCGCCGGCAATCTGGGTGAAGATTTCATTCACCGAGACGATTGCCTCCCCCTTGGCATTTTGGCGAGCGGCACTTCGCAGACGCGAACCATCACCACCCGTTCGACGCCGATGATAACCGGACGCGCCACCATACCAGCCATACCGGTTGTAGGAACGGCCCCAGCCGCCTCGACCGCCGGCACCACCACTACGGGCACCCGAAGCGATCAAGTTGCGGTTCTTTTCCTGGGAGGACTCGTTCGTCTGAATCAACAGCATGGAAGCATCGCGGAACGACTGTGAGACATAATCGCCATAATCGACCATTCGCGGATCCACGTTCAGAGTGCCCAGCTCGTCGAGTTTGTCAGCGTAACGCTTCAGCCAGTTGGCATTGCGTGTGTATGCCTGACCCGATGACAGCCGCGGTTGCAGCGAATCGATCATCGAGTTGACGCTGTCAAAATATCGCTTGGTAACGGTAACCGGATCGTCGTAACCCGAGCCTTCCAATTCGTCGGTGGATGCATATTGAGTGGTGTCATGCGATCCAGCATCGACAATACTCATCACCTTCTGGAAGCTTTCGCGGGACATCTCGCCACCCAGTTTGACCTGATTGGCGTCGGACTGAACTTGCCAGGTATCAAACTCATCGATGTGCATTCCGGCCCGATTGAAGATGGCAGCGGCAAGTTCCTTTGCCACGGGCTTGAGACTGCTGATATCCTCATTGAACTCGATTTTGACAGCACCGTAGATCCCGTCGCGGACGGTAATTCCCAGCGTAAAGCCTCTGACCGAAGCCACCATTTTGGAAACATCGGCAGCATTTAATGAGTTTTCACGGATCACTTCACTGTCGCGAATTCGGTCCATCACTCGAGAACGGCTGACCGAGTTTTCCAGGTTGAAAGCCACAATGACTTCCGTGCCCAGCTCGTCGGCATAACCCAGGCCCTGTTGCAGGTAGTCGCGGATTCGTGGTTCGCTGCCACGATTCAGTCCACCCAGCCATCGTGTAAAGGATTGGCGAATGGCCGGTCGCATGCCGCCGACCAGATTGTCGTCGATCCGCACGATGTAGCGGTCATGATGGGTTTCCACGACCTGGAAATCCATGACCGTGTCCACTGAACCGTCGGTCACCTGGCGAATGATGTCGATGGATGGAACGGGATCCATGGTAGCCAGCACATAGGTTTCACGGGGATGAAACGCATCCCAGTCCATTACCGCTCCGACCAGCACGTGCTTGGAGCCTTCGGGGACGAAGATCAATCCCGAGGCCAGTTTTCCGGCATGGTTGCTATTCCAGCCTTCCGTGCCGGAAATGGCGCTATTCACAATGCGTTCCACGTTCACAGACATGATCGCATTGATTCCGTTTGGCATTTTATTGGCCATCTCCATCATCGTCATTTCCTGGGCGGAAATGCGGGAATCCGGCGTCAGGCAAATTGCCCCGGCAATGATCGCTGCCA
>JBPCVB010000673.1:0-4421 GCA_051010855.1 Pirellulaceae bacterium
TTTGGATTGCAATGCCGGCTTGCTACCCTGCAGCAAACGCACGCTGCAACGCTGCCAACAGCTGACTGACGTGCTCCTGAGTCGTGTACAGGTGATGCGAGACGCGAACGTACCAGCGATCGTCAAAATCGATGATTGGAACTTCAATGGCGTGTTGTTCCCACAATTGCTGTTGCAGATCTTGCCAGTCGCCATCGGGCAACGGTACATGGGCCATCGAGCCATACCAGAGATTGATGTCCTTGCCGATGGGTTCTTTGCCGGTCAGGTCCATTAATTGATCGCTCGTTCGCCGAGTCATCCAGCGGACCCGTTCGCGAAACGTTTCCAAACCGACCGATTCCATGAAATCGATCGCAGGGCCGACACTCAAGTAGCAGCTGGGATCCCGCGTGCCGGGCCAGATGAACTCCTCAAACCAACGCTCAGGCCGCGCAGGCAGCAATCGACCCCAGCTCAGCAATGGCGGCTGGATCTGATCGTGGTGACGCGGATGAGCGTACAGGAATCCGGACCCGAGTGAGGCAGAAAGCCACTTGTGGCAACTGGCAGTGTAGAAGTCGCAGCCGATCCGCTCCAGGTCCAGCGGTACATGAGCCGGAGCGTGCGGCCCGTCAATACACACGGCAATGCCTCGCCTGGCTGCTTCGCGACAAATGGCCTCCACCGGCATGATCAGGGCCGTCGGGCTGGTAATGTGGCTGACAACCAGCAGCCGCGTGCGTTCACTCGTCTGGCCCATCAGGCAATCGACGATTTGTTCGTGTGACTCAAACGAATCTGGCAATCGAGCCACGATGTTGGTGGCCCCGGCCCGTTCAGTCGCCCGGTCCCATATGCGTTGCACGGCACCATACTCGTGGTTGTTGGTGAGTACCTCGTCGCCAGCCTGCAGTGGAAAACTCGACGCCACGATGTTCATGGCAAAGGTGGCGTTTTCGGCAAACACAAGATTGCTCGCATCGGTTCCCGTGAATTGCCCCAGTTTTTTCAGGGCATTGGCCACCAGTGGCTCCAACTCGCGTACGTAGAAATCCATTGGCTGGCAATCAAGCTGATCGATCCAGCGTCTGCGGGCCTGGCGTACCGGTTCTGGAGCGATGCCAAACGATCCGTGATTGAGGTAGATCGTGTCTTCACGCACGGAGAACAGTTCTGCAAGGTCCTGCCAATCTGCATCGACATCAATGCGGCGTGTGATAGGTGTCGTCTGGGTCATATTCGGCCGGTGAGAAGTTAAAGATGCTCAAAACGAGTGCAAGTGATTACTGAATTGCGCGCGAAATGAGCAACCCGATTTCGGGGTCAAAAAAAATTGTGCGAGGGAACGCGGGGTTTCGCGACAGCACGTCAAAGATTTTTGTCAATTGGCTCGCGGCTTGCAATCTCAGGCGGGCTTTGATTTTGTCTGGCGGCTCTCCAATCTGGCCGCTTGTGTGCCAACTGCACCGACTTCAACTTGCAGAAACAGGACGACCATGACACCAAAGACTGTATTGGCCATGTGCCGTGAAAATGACGTGAAAGCCATCGATTTGCGCTTTATGGATTTCATTGGCCAATGGCAACACACCACCATTCCCGCCTCGCACCTGACGGAAGACAGCTTTGAAGACGGGCTGGGATTTGACGGATCGAGCATTCGCGGCTGGCAGGCGATCAACGAGAGCGACATGCTAATTGTGCCCCAGCCGGATACTGCCTGGATGGATCCGTTCACCCAGCTGCCCACGATGAACTTTATCTGCAATATTCAGGACCCGATCACGCGAGAGGATTACAGTCGCGATCCGCGAAACGTGGCTCGCAAGTCGGTGGCCTACCTGCAAAGCACCGGGATGGCCGACACCGCCTATTTTGGTCCGGAAGCCGAATTCTTCATTTTTGACGATGTGCGGTTCGATCAGCGACCTAATGAAGGCTACTTCCATATCGACAGCGTGGAAGCGGAATGGAATCGGGGCCGCGACGAAGGTCCCAACCTGGGCCACAAGATCCGTCACAAGGAAGGCTATTTTCCGGTGCCGCCTCTGGATCAACTGATGGATATCCGCAACGACATGATGCAGACCTTGATTGATTGCGGTCTGGACGTGGAATGTCAGCATCACGAAGTCGGCACGGCCGGTCAAAGTGAAATCGACCTGCGATTCAATGAAATGGTCCGCATGGCCGACGAGTTGATGACGTACAAGTACATCATCAAAAACGTGGCGCGTCGTCACAACAAGACGGTCACGTTCATGCCCAAGCCGATTTTGGGTGACAACGGTTCGGGAATGCATGTCCATTTGTCACTGTGGAAGGACGAACAGCCGTTGTTCGCGGGCGATGGCTACGCGGGGCTCAGCGAAATGGCCTTGTACGCAATCGGCGGTATTTTGCGACATGCACCGGCGATTCTGGCGTTCACCAATCCCACGACTAACAGCTACAAACGGCTGGTGCCGGGATTTGAAGCTCCGGTCAACCTGGCTTATTCCCAGCGTAACCGATCGGCCGCCTGTCGTATTCCAATGTACAGCCCGTCGCCCAAGAGCAAGCGAGTTGAATTCCGCTGTCCGGATCCCAGTTGCAACCCTTACCTGGCCTTTTCGGCACTGTTGATGGCTGCCATTGACGGGATTCAAAACAAGATTGATCCCGGCCATCCGCTGGACAAGGATATTTATGACCTGCCGCCGGAAGAAGCCGCCGGTGTCCCCAAGACGCCTGCTTCGCTGGACGGTGCAATCGATGCTCTGGAAGCCGATCATCAGTTCCTGTTGCGTGGCGATGTGTTCACACAGGATGTGATCGACACGTGGGTCGCATACAAACGTGAGAACGAAATTGATCCCATGCGATTGCGACCTCATCCATACGAGTTCTGCTTGTACTACGACATTTAGGATCATGGGCCCTCTCCCTCGGGGAGAGGGTGGTTGGGCTTTGCAACAAAGACCAACCGGGTGAGGGCATGACCAAAGGTTTCATCAGGTTACGGCCCTCATCCGCCCTGCGGGCACCTTCTCCCCGAGGGAGAAGGAAAGCCCCGCACCAATTCGGAAGTCTGGCGACTTCCGCTACATTGGGGCGATGCGCGGAAAAAGCAATCGAGTAACCTTCGACAACGGTCGCGGTCAGCAACTGGCCGGGATTATGGAATGGCCTGCGGAATCGCCGCCACGGGCCTTTGCCCTGTTTTCGCATTGTTTCACCTGCACCAAGGATCTCAAGGCAACCGTTCGCGTCAGTCGTCGTCTGGCCGAGCACGGGTTTTGTGTGTTGCGTTATGACTTTACTGGGCTTGCCGATAGTCAGGGTGATTTTTCGAAAACCAACTTCACCACCAATTGCCAGGACCTGCTGGCCGCCGCCGATTTCCTGAACGATCAGTTCGAAGGACCTGCTCTGTTGATCGGTCACAGCCTGGGAGGCACCGCGACGGCCATGATGGGCAACCAGGTCGTATCGGCAAAAGCCATTACCACGATTGCATCTCCCAGTTCAACACACCGACTGGCCAACTACCTGGCCCAGACCAATCCGGAAATCGAGGAACAAGGTAGCGGCACCGTGGTCATCGGTGGGTCGCAATTCACGCTGAAGAAACAGCTCCTCGACGACCTGCGCAGCTACGATATCGAAAAGTCGATGGGAGAATTGCGTTTGCCCATGTTGATGTTTCATTCGCCGCTGGATCAGACACTGCCTTACAGCTGGGGGCTAAAGATGTTTGACTCGGTCAATTCGCCCAAGAGTTTCATAACTCTGGACGGCTCCGACCATTTGCTGGTCAATCGACCGGACGATGTGAACTACGTGGCCGATTTGATTGAACAGTGGATGGGAAGATACATCGGTGCGACGGAATGATTGCCCGTCGAGCGGTTAGCAGCTTGTATGACCGGACAGCGCATGTCTCGTGATTTAGGGTTGATCGCAGACGGTTGCAAGAAAAATGCGTAGTTACTACCTCGCGCAGCGACCCTCATCCGGCCTTCGGCCACCTTCTCCCAGAGGGAGAAGGAACTAAATGGCGCTGTCGAATTAGTCACCTGAGTCCAATGCTGCCAGCTTACGCCGCAGTCGTCCTTCACCATGGCAAGAGGCACAGACAAGCGGTCGCGTCATTGCGACCTGGGGATCGGCTTTCCATTCGCGGGCGATGCGACCGTACGCCGAGTCGGGAATCACCTCCAGAATCTGGTCCACGAATTGATCCGATTCGTCGGTCCGGCCCAGACGTTGCGTTGATTGCGCCAACCCGGCCAGCAATTCGCCACTGATATGAACCGGCATGCGATCAACGACGTCACCCTGCTGGTCCCAAAGAATCTTGTAACGCTCGTACGAGGTCGACCAGGCAGATTGGTGCAGGTCTTCGGGCAATCGATCGGCAAACAGTAACAAGCTGCCGCCGAAAATGGAGTTAACAC
>JBPCVB010000674.1:0-10775 GCA_051010855.1 Pirellulaceae bacterium
CAACATGGCTGCGACCACCAGCATTCCGCACGACCATTTCCAGGAAGCGATCTTTGTCACGTTTGATTCCTCCGCCAAATGACCAGTCGGCTAACCCTAAAGCAGTTCGGACAAGTCGAGCACTGAACCATCCGAGCACTTGCCGCAATTGTTCATCAACTGCAAGTCCACACTGTTGGAAAGCGAGCGAACGGAACCATCGCCAAAGACGCCATTGACAACGCCGGTATGGGCCGAGCCAAAGCCTTTTTCAAACGGACGACCCGCCGAGTTAAAGGTATAGGTGGAAGGACGTTCCTGACCGTCACTCAGCATGGGAACTTCCGGCAGAACACCCGGACCAAATTGCGGTGTGATGACTCGCATCGTGGGCCAGTCGGCGCCTGAGTAGTAGCCTTTCAATTCCCACCAGTCATAACCCGATGCATCGATCGACCAGTGTTCCACAAAGACGGCTTTTTCCATGATCATCACGGTGTTCGAGGAACCGTCGCGGATCGAGCGGAAACTGACCTTGGGGAATTTTGTTACGTTGGGATTGCCGCTGACGTATTGCGTATGGGCGTCGCGGCAGATGATTCCGGTCCAGACGTATCCGGCCATCTCGGCATCGGTGGGAGCCAGACCTTCATTCCACTGAAAACCCCAGGGAGATCCTTCGGCGGACTCGTCCCAGTCATTTTCGGACCCCATGCAGCCGGCATAATCACCAAGCGCCACGGGCAGAGTGTCAAACCAGCTGCCAAAGCGATCGCCACGTGAAGGGCAGTTGTAAACCTGAATCGGAGTTTCAATCAGCGGCTGGTCGCCACCGTCCCAGCCCAGCGTTCTGCGCTGATTGTAGATGTTGTTCTGTTCGAGGTACGGCAGGATCTGATACATCCAGCCACCGGCTTCGTAACCGTTGATGTTGCCAAAGGAGTTGGCCCAGTAATCGTCGGCCGATCCGCCTGCGGTGGGGAAGTGGCGTCGGGCTGACTGAAAACTGTGGGTGGCCAGTCCGATTTGCTTGAGGTTGTTAATACACTCGGTGCGTCGGGCAGCTTCGCGTACCTGCTGGACGGCCGGCAGCAGCATGCCAACGAGGATGCCAATGATGGCAATCACGACCAACAGTTCAACGAGCGTAAACGCGTGGCGGTGGAGACGATTACTACGCATAATGCAAGGCCTTTGGCTGACAGGAGAAACGGATGATTCAGACAACATAACGAATACCGCGTTCCATCGGACGGTTTTTGGGAGCGGTTTCATAACCTCGACCGTATTCTGTCAGCATTATTAACAATGTCAAGAGAAAAGGCAGTGATTTTGAAACCGTTTTCAGATATAATTTGAAGCGTCCTTTTAGTGAAGAATCGCTCCCTTACTTGCCTTTGCACCACCGCTTTGAATTCGTGAATCGGAGTCCCAGAATGGAAACCAGGAATATCACGATTCAGGATATCGCGGAAACCGCCCAGGTCTCCAAAAGCACCGTTTCACGGGTGATCAATAACAGTACCCCGGTCAACGAAAAGAAACGTCGCGCGGTGCTGGCGGCGATGGAAAAGCTCAATTTCCAGCCCAACTTTTTTGCTCGCGGCCTGGCTGGCGGCCAATCGATGACTGTGGGCATTGTCACGCAAAACATCGGTAGTCCCTTCTATGATGCGGTCACACAAGGATTGATCGGCGGCTTTTCCGATTCCGAATACGCACCGCTTTTTGTGGACGGTCAATGGAATCCCGATGTGGAACAGGCCGCGATCAATACCCTGTTGGGTCGGCATGTGGATGGGATCGTTGTAGTTGGCGGCACGGTACACGAACGCACATTACTGAGTTTGACCAAGCAAACACCGGTTATTTTTGCCGCCCGTCAAATTCCCAACCTGGATGGGCAATGCGTTTTTCTTGATAACTTCGAAGCAGCCCGCGAGGCCACCAGTTACTTGATCGAATCGGGTCACCGTGATATCGCCCATATTCAGGGAATCCGCGAGCATCAGGATGCAATTCGTCGTTTTGAGGGGTACGCTGCCGCACTGACCGATGCGGGAATCGACATGAACATGGATCTGGTCGCGGAAGGGAACTTCAATGGCCAATCGGGAGTGTTGGCAGTGGAGTCCTTGTTAACGCGGGGTCAAACGTTTACTGCCATATTTGCTGCCAACGACGAAATGGCTTACGGCGCCCGACTGGCGTTGTACCGTCGCGGCATTAGGGTTCCCGAAGATGTCTCGCTGATCGGTTTTGATGATCAGCCCAATTCGGCCTTCATGACCCCGCCGTTGACCACGATTCGTCAGCCGGCAATTCGCCTGGGTGAGGCAGCCGCTCAGGCATTGTTGAGCGCGTTGTCGGGCGAGGAATTTGATCCCCCCGAACTAGCTGCCGAATTGGTGATTCGCGAATCGGTGAACCGAATCCGCTAAACGGTCGCTGGCTGACCGTTTTTCTACCGCTTTTTTCGCCATTTGGGGGATGAAACTGGTTTCAGTTTTTTTTGTTTCGTCTGCTTGACAATTGATCAATTCCCAAACAACATGGAGCTCAACTTGAAACCGCTCCCAAAGACTTGCATCGCAATGTAGCTGCACTTGGGCTGACCCAGACCTCGGTACCTACGCTATTTGAAAAGGTTTTATCAATGATTCGCTGCACCATGATGGGCCTGATGTTGGCCTTGAGTATTCCCGCAACGGCCAACGCCGATCTGACCTCCTATGGGCAGAACTTTGAAAACATTGATACCAACGACGGGTCCGGTTCGCTGGCCGCCGACGGATGGTTGTACTTCGCTTCCAGCTCATTGGGATACTCATACAACGGCCCTGCACCTAACGGCCCGCAAATCTCGAAAATCCAGGACGATAGTTCGGGCGGGAACAACGTCATCAACGTCTACAGCGACTACAACAACGGCGATGCACACAATGGTGGCAACCCAATTTCAGTCAGTGTATTCCAGCAGCAAAGTTTCAACGGTACCACCGACCTGGGCAAGACCTGGACATTTGATTTTGACTATGGCGGCGCCTTCGAGAATCCCAACAGCGACAATAGCCCCGCAGGACAGACCACTGTCGGCGCTTTTATTCGTGTCTTTGACCCTTCATTCTCCAATCTGCTGGCTGAAATGACCCTCGATCCGGACAACGGTGTGAATTCACCTGTTTTCACTTCCGGTTCGCTGTCAATTTTGATGGACAACACCTGGACCAACGGTGGTAATTTGCAGTTTGGGTTCACCAGCACTGCCTCTAATTCGGACAGCTCGGGTATGTTTTACGACAACATCAGCTTTACGGTTCCCGAGCCCACAAGTGCATTGGCACTGGGATTGGGATGCCTGGGCCTGGTTGGCTTGCGTCGGCGCAAGTAACGCTGAGTAAATCACATCAAAACACAAAGGCCGGGTTTTCGCCCGGCCTTTCTTGTGCGCCGCTGATCAGATGAGTTCGGACACAAAGATCATGGTGCCCACAATGGCTGCGGCAAGGGCTGCTATCAAAACAGCGCCGCTGGCTATGTTGAGGGCGCGTCCGATATGAGGATCGTCATCTCTCGTGATACCGCAGGCGAGCTGTTCCAGGCTGGTGTTGAATAACTCTGCCGTCAACACGATACCGATGCACAGGATCAGCAAACACCAGCGTTCTACGCTCAGCGGCAGGTAGGCAGCCAGTACCAGCACTGCGATCGTGGCGATCACATGCACGGCGAAACTGCTTTGCCCACGTGCACCTTGTGCGATTCCAAAAAAGGCGTCGCCGAGTTTTCGCACCCAGCCGCGACGGCGCGGCACCCAGGGTTTCCCGTTTTCTTTTGGCGGTTGCGATGCAGACATGAAACGACCGTTGCTTATTCCAGATAGTTGGCACTGGCGGGCGGAATCCGCTGGCCACCGACCAGCCCCAGTTGTCCCGTAGGCAGAAAACGCGGCTCGATCGAGAAAATGAAGCCAACGTTGTCGCGACTGATATCGGCGTTAACCCCGGCGCTAATCAGGAAGGACTCGCCGATGCGGATAAAGTTGAGTGATTGTCCGATATTGCCAGTGGGTCCAAAGTCGTACGAGCTGGTGCCGCGAACGATCCACTTGTCACTCATGCGATAGGTCAGCGCGGCATTTAACGTGTTGCTGCTGATCGGCCCTTCGATGGTGCGGAACCCGACGTACAGATTGCCGATCCCCGGGCGACTCATGTGAGTTCCCACGCTGGCCGTACGCAAGCCGTCAGCGAAGAAATCAAAATACCCGTCCGATACGAGACTCAACCGGTCTCCCACGTGCCAGCGGAAGTCGTAATCCAGCATCCCAAAGTCGGAACCGAAATTGTCGCGCGCGGCGTCGGGATAGAAGTTGCCCTGGATATCGAGCGTGATCCAGTCGACCACGCGCGCCTCACCCGGCAGTCCGCGTTTGGTTTGCCAGCGGTTGCGCAAGCCGGCCTTTACGATCATCAGGTCGTCAGCAATTTCCATGTTGGGCGTGGCCACGCTGCCCTGCAGACCCGAGCGCAAGGCATAGAACCGTTCGTCAAAACGCAACGGCGTGTTCGCGCCAACGCCTTGTGCAATTCCGAAAGTGTCAAAGGCGAATCGGCGACGGAAGAATTCCTGGGCGTCGTCATCCAGCGGGTTATACAGCGGCAATCGTTCAAAATCCTGGTCGGAGTTGGCATACAGAAACTCGGCGTCCCACGTGACCTTGTGCGCCAGTCCATTCAAATTCAGGAGCGTGCTATGAATCGTCGGATCCACACGCCACATGGGCAGACTGGCCCGCAAACCGGTCTGGCCCAGCAACCGGGTCACCTCGGCACCCACCAGGTCTTCCTGCCAGTAACTGGCGTCACCGAGCACGTAGGGCACGACACGCACCGCACCCAGCTGGACCGGGAAGTCCAGTTCGTGACGCGCACCCGCCACGATGCCTTCGCGATCTACGCCGGTGATTGCCGCACCAGGCTGTTCCCAGGCCAGCGGATCCCACTTGGCAAAATCGACTGCGTTGGTTGGCGGAACGGCCGAGCGAAAACGGCCGTACCCGATTGTGGAGTGTCCGTGCCAGACCAAACGTTCACCGAGCAGCGGTTGACCCAGGATGAAATGATCAGCACGCGGCAGCCAGTCGGTCTGCGTTACAAAGTCATTCAACCGATAATCAGCCAGCAAGTTGAATGACTGGGTGCCCAGGTTGCGTTCCAGCCACAGGCCGGTGTTGTAGTCCTTGTCCTCGTCCCATTCGCGTTCATAGTACTGTTCGAGGAAGTTGCGATCGCTGATCCAGCCAACTTCGCCTCGCAACTGGAATCCGGGAGCGAAGACCTGGCGATGGCGTGCCAGAACCCGCCCGCGAAATGTCTCCTCCAGAGGCACCACGCGTCGGTCCCTGCCCAGATTGTCCAGGCCGCTGTCGTTGATAAACCACGATCGCAGGTAACCGTCTGTGCGACCGGGAATCCCGAAGAACGACTGTGTCTGGTAATCGACATCCGTTCCGAACCCGAGTCCCCGTTCGCTGAGGTAATCGAGGTTGCCGACCCAACGAGTGTTTTGCGGAACATTTCGGATGCCCAGCATTTGCAACAGGTCGAAACCCACGCCGGCCTGGAAACCAAAGACGTTATCGTTGCCGACGCGAACCCGCTCGATGTAAAAGTTGGGATTGCGCAGGTCGTTGCGCAGCGTAGGCCAGTAAAAGATCGGGACACCCAGCAGGTAGACGCGGTTGGCATTGCTTTCCGCAAAGTAGTTTTCGCCGGCGGTCGGCAAACCCGTTGCCGGGTCGACGAATGTGTAGCCGGTAATCGGATCAAAGGCAGGTTGTTGCTGCCGGGTAACAGTGATCTGATCCGACTGCAACCAGTATCGTGGCACACCCAGACGGCTGGAAGTAATCGCGGCGCCGAACGCCTGGTACTGGTTCTCATTGAGTTGCTGGACGACGTCTGCCTTCAAACGCATCAACCCGGCATAGCTGGGAATCGGCGTCAACACGTCCGCATTGAGGATGGTGCCGCGTTTGAACGTTGTGTCGTAGTACATGCGGTCCGCATAAACCACTCGATTTCCCTGGGCAAAGATCACGTTGCCCTCGAGGTAGATTTCGTATCGAGCGCCGCCAGTTCCATCGGGGTTGAGTACCGGATTCCGCCACGCCACGACGTTGTCGGCCTGTATCACGACCCGGCCGGTTCGCGGTTGACCAAACTGATCGACCTCCGCCAATTCATCGCTGTTGACGTTGACACGCACACCACCGGTTAAGATCTGCACGAACTCGCCGGGACGCTGACCTTGAAATCCGCGAACGTTGCTGTTGGCCGAGCTGCGTTGAATGATCTGCACGCTGGTGGTCATGTCGCCACCCACAATGGCCGGCTGCGGATTGACTGGAAGCGGCGCTTGCATGTAACCGCCTGCTCCCTGAGCGGGAGTGTTGAGCGGGACCTGCTGCACTTCACCGGTAATCGGAGAGATCACGGTGGGATTGCCGGGAGCGAGATACTGGGCTGGTTGGACTCTGGTTGTTTCCTGCTGGCGACGCGTCATGCCACGGGCAAAAATCGGCGGCGCGTTGTCGGGAGATATCTCCTGCACAAAGTTCTGGAACTGTACCTCCGACAGGGTAAACAGACGCCCGAACCATTGTTGATCTACCATGCGAGTAGCTGCCGTGCCGTCGCCAGGTCGTGCCGGATTCGCGACGTCGACCTGTACGGATTGTTCGAGCCAAAGGATCACCGTTCGTGGCTGCTCTCCCGGTTCCCGATCGATCCACAAGATGGCTTCGCCGGCCGACAGCGTTACATGTCCCTGGTTGATGCGCGCCTGACCGGCCAAATGAAATACGTCCCAGGAGCCCTGCGTCCAGCGCGAGATTTGCCGGGCGTTCGCCTGGATGCCCAGTTCGGGAGTGGGTAGCGGGAACTCGATATCGATTTGAGCCGCGGCGGTACCGACAAATCCCAGCCATGCCAGACAAAATACAACGATGCGACAAGCGCAAACCGTTAGCGGATTCGCACGCAGCCCTGCGTGTTCGAATTGCATCGGGTTACGATTCAACCTTGCATCCTTGCAATAGTCGTGGCGGTCATTGCGCGCGACTCTGCTGGCTGGCGGAATCAGCGCGCAATGGATGATGAACCCATTCACAGACCACGGGCCTGATATTGGGGCGGGCGAGTATAGGAAGGCTGCAAAGGGGCAGCAAGCCACAAGTTGCTGGCTGAATGGCAACGGCAAGGGCAATTGGCAAACGCCAAAAAACGACGCGGCATGGCCCGAACCGAAGACTTGCTAGCGTGCAGTCATCTTTCGCAAGAATTGCGCTCGCATCCGCGGCTGCGAATCGCGCGCTGGTTATTGGTGCTTCCTAGCCGTCGTCATCGTCGCCGAAAGGATCGTCGGGAGGACCACCGGAACCCTCGCTACCTTCACCGCCGCCCTCCGGGGCAGGTGCAGGTGGGGTTTCGTTTTCGGCTGGTTTGGTATCACCGAACGGATCATCTGGCCCCTCTGGCGCCGTAGGGTCATTGGCGTCAGGGGTTTCCTCGGCCGCGGGCACCGGATCTCCAAACGGATCGGATTTGGGTTCGACGTCAGCCTTTTCGTCGGAGTCGAACGCGTCCATGGGTGCGGCTTCGGGTTGCGGTTCCGCCGGTTGGGGTACGGCCGGCTGTGGCGTGTTTACAGGAGGGTCACCGGAAAACGGCGTACCTGGGTTCTCGATGCCCGTCACGTCGGGGAAGTTCATTTGGGTACTGCGATCCAGTGCAGGGGTACTGGGAATAAACGGCAGAGTTTGTGCTTGTGCAGGTGAGCCGGGTGCTCCAGGAGCGCCTGCCTGTTGTTGTAGTTGTGCAAACAGTTTGGCGTCACGCCGGGCTTCCTCAATTTGCATACGCAGCGGGCCCTGGACTCGTTCCAGTGAGCGGCCGACCGCGTAATACCGTCCAGCCGAAGTTGCCTCGAAACGCGCGCCCATTTGGAAGTCGCCTGAGGCAGCACCCGTGTCGCCGAAAGCGGCGAGAACCAGGCCGCGGAAGTAATACACTCGCGGATCGCGTGATCCCTGATTGATGGCTTCGGAAAACAAGGTCATCGACTGCTGTAACTGCCCCGCGTGATAGGCATGCACTCCCTGACCATACAGGCGATCCATGGTGACGGTTTGGCCGCTGGTAACATCGGCCGACATGAACAGGGCCATTATCAGGGACGCGGCAAGCAACAGGCGATTCATGAGTCGTTCTCCGCGAAGTGACAGACTGGAAGGGCACTGGCCAATCCTGCCCATGCGGGATATGAGTAAGACAAACAAGAACTTCAAGATAAACGGGGGTGGTGCCCCCTGCAACAGTTGACTCAGGGGTCTCTGCAATTCACACCGGATCGCTGCCAGGCAGATACTAGCGAAAGTTGTAATTCGGGTTATCCGGGTGGAAATCCCGCTCGTTCAGCCCGGCATTCAGCTGGATTTCGCGGTAAAAGTACTTTTCCAGCAGCATGGGCCCGCCGCCGGGTTCTTGCGGCCAGCTGTAGGCTTCGTATCCCACTGGCAAGTCCAGCTGATCGTCGATGTAGACCTTGGCGATGTGAAAGTCAAAGTGATCCCGACGTTCGGGGTGAGTAATTGTGATCAGCGTACACGGTCGTCCGTCCAGTTCGATGTCGCGGCTGAATTCGACTTCGCACTCGCTGTGTGCCCGATCCCGCTCGCCTTTTTCGATCAATCTCGAAACCAGGATTTCTATGCCCATTTCGGTAATCGGATATCGCTGGCCCATCATGGCAATGACGCCATTGGGATTGAATGAGCCACCCATGAAACTCTTGAGCCCGCCTTCGTGTGCCATCAATCGGCCGCGATTCTTGTTTTCCACCCAGATGACTTCCCGTCCGGCGACATCGGCAGGTTTGAGAAAGTTCAGGTAGACCGCCATCGCAATCTCTTCATCTGGTTTGGGATTGCGAATCTTGATTTCCATGAATTGTTCTTCGCCCAGTTTGCCGCCGATGCGTTCCTGTTTGACCATTTGCGCGGTGTAGTCACGAATTTCACTGCGAATTTTGTTCAGGCTTTGACGCGCGACATGCAATGCAGGATCGAGCGGATGCTCGTGTTGCTGGTTAGCGGATTCGTACAGGTAATCTGTCAGGCAGTTCCGCAGCTCCGGTTGCTCAGGATTCTTGCTGGCAGCCGTTGCTGCCTGACTGGGTTGTTCGATCTGCGGACCCTTCAGATTGGGATCGACTTCCGGCTGGAACATGGGAACCAGAATCAGAAAAAACACCGCCACCGCAATGAAGGGGATGGCAACCAGTAACGCTGCCACAATCAGCCACATGCCGACGCGACGCCGGGGCCGCACGACGGAGTCCGTTACAGGTTGTGCAAGTTGGGTTGTCGGGGAATCATTCATGGTCTGGTTCACTTGTGCCCGGCCGAATCAACAGGGTGTCGTTCGCGCTGGCAATTGAGGGGAGAAGTGTCGTCGTGGCAGGAGCTATTATTCTATTCAAGTTCCGGTCGTACCCCTAGGGCGAACCCTGACCCCGTAAGCACGCTTTTTCTGTTTTGCACTACTTACGGTGCATCCGCCGCCGAATACAGCTGGGCGTATTCGAGCACCCAGCGATCGACTTGTTCCAGGAACTCGTCCAGATCGGCTTCGGCGATTGGTTTGTGGTCCTTGCGAGCAAAGATCTCACGATTCTTGATGGTGCCCTTGGCCACGAGATTGACAATGTTCAGGTCGGACAGTGGTTTAACGGTGACCTCCAGCCGGCTGTAGACGTTTACGCGTTCTCCGCGGCGAATGTTCAATTCATCCCGTGACACGGCTCCACCCCAGCCTCGCTCGCCGTAAATATTCTCGTATTCGAATCCCGGTAGCTGGTGTATGAGCGACTGCAATGTCTGTTCGATCCGCTCGGAGATACCAAGTCGAAATTCATTATGCTGGCGACGGATGTCGTCAGCCGACATTTGCTGCTCTTTGGCCTGTTGTTGGCGCGAGTCATGAGATCGTAGTCCGCGCTGAATCGCTTTCTTGAGTTGATCGTCGAATTCCGTCATGAGTTCCGGCGGTTAGGATGCATTTTGCGAGGAATGGAATGGTCCAGGGGACCGTGGCCAGTCCTGTAAAGATAATGATCGGTGCCCCCAACGGGCAATGCTGGGTCGGGGAATTCGGTGTCAGGCTTTTCCATTCGCACGCGAATCGCTTATTCTGGGCAAATGTCGCCAACGTTGTGATGAGGAGAATTGAGATGAAATTCGCTTGCCTGTTCGTGAATGCCTCGATGTTGTTGCTGATGTGTGGCTGCCAACAAAAAACAGAGGTAGCACAGGGCGATGGCCGGGAGTCCGCACAGCAACAGGACGGCAGTTCGGGAAACTGGGCTTCCGATGCCTGGAATGACGCCGTCTCCAGTGGCTCCCAGGCGGTAGACAATACCGGCGACTGGATTTCCAAGCTTTATCAATCAGCTGTCGACCAGGGCGCCACCAGCGCCAAGTCAGTTCAGGAGTGGGTGACTGATGACTGGAACGCCCAGGGGGACTGGCAATACCAGATCGTCAATCTGCCTTCCTCCGACGTTGCAGCGATTGAAACGGCACTGAATAAGGCCGGGACAAACCGCTGGGAGTGTTTTCATGTGGACACCTCGGGCGACAACTGGACGTTCTTTCTGAAACGATCCCGACGCAGTTACCTGTCACGCGTTCCCTTGCGTGATCTGGTCAACGTTGTTCCTGCGCTGTCAGGTGA
>JBPCVB010000675.1:0-2530 GCA_051010855.1 Pirellulaceae bacterium
TCTTCAGGTCATCAGTTTCCAGAACCAGCCAGCGATCGCCGAACGCGTCGCCCGTCAAAACGCCATTGAATGGCAAAGGACACAAATGCGCCACACAAAAAGGCACATCGCGAACCGCGTTGATACCGAAATCCTGTTGCGGATCCACAGGAAGCGAGTGGCGGCAAATCCTGCGTGACCACAAACCACCGACCAGCAAATCACTGCTTTCCCGGTTCAGCTGCAGAACCTGGGGAAAACTGATGGTGGGGATCCGTGACACGACCGATATTTCTGAACCATCGACCCGAACACAAACCAGCTGACCATTGGCAAAATCACTGGTCAGGTAGTACTGTTCTTTCCAGTGCACGAGGTCCGTGAGCTCATCGGCCACTTTTCCTTCGCCCACCAATTCCAGACTTGCCGTGTCGATCAGCGAAATCGTGCCGCTGAAACGATTGGCAACCAGCAACCGATCCCCGTCAGGCGTCAACAGGACCTTGCACGGTCGGCGTTTGCGTAGTTCATCTTCATTGGGACTGGGCGTTTCATCCTGCAACGGCAAATGTCCGGTGCAGGTAAAACCGAGCAAAACCAGAACGCAAAATATTGAGAATGATCGAACCATACATCCAATGTAACCGAAAGCCCGCAAATCTTGTTAGACGATTCCTCGCGCTTGCATGAACGAAAAAAAGAACACCGCGTTGGGATCATGAGCTACGGCGTGTAATTCCGTTTTTACGCCTTCGACAATTCCTGCGGTAACGCAGCCATTTTCGATCAGCTGCCCGCAGGCGCTCAACAACAACTCGGTCCAGAAATTAATGATCTCGCGTCGTTCGGCAGGCCGGCGATTGTCCAGATGCCACGTTTTGACTTCAGTCTGAATGTTGTCATAACCCTGTTGCAGCATCAAGTTCCCCAGTTTGGCACCTACAAACGGATCGCCTTTTTGCGACAGCTGAAAGTCGTTGTAGGCCATCCAGTACTTCCATGTGTTGGGCGAGTATGGATCCAGAAAAAATGACGAGTTCATCACTTCGTTAACAACCAGACGTGAGCCGCCTTTCAGCACACGACGTACTTCCGAGAGGATTCTCGCCGGATCTGGCGCATGCTCAAGCACCCAACAGATAAATGCCGCGTCAAAATCGTCTGTCTCAAATTCCAGCGCGCCGGCATCCATATTCAGCAGTTCGTAACGGCCAACTACTGCCGGATTGGCGTCCAGCAATTTTTTTGCCTGCGCCAACTGCCGTTCGCTGCGATCGATTCCGGTGACATGCAACTTGGGAAAGCGTCGCAGCAGGATCTCCGTTTGCGCACCGACTCCCACGCCAATTTCCAGTAATCGGTGCTGCCGCGAAAAGTCGATCGTGGAGAAGATCTTTTGTTCTGAAAAGCGGGCCTGGCGGTAAAGCCGGTCCTGCTCTTCCTGGGAAAAACCATGCAAGTAGGGAAACTCAGCCATCGTCCACGCAAGGAAAAAAACGTAGCTATGCTATCTGGCTGGATTTTCGTCCCTTTAACAAGCTCGTCAAGCGTTCACGCGCCAACTCAATCGACTCCTCCAGTTCATTGCGTTCGGATTCGCTGAACAGCCAACCATATTTGACGCCGGCCCATGTCAGGACCAGCACCGAGGCAATGGCAACATTCAGTGGCAACAGCAGCACCAGCGGAATCAACGCCGAGAACCACACTCCCCGATCAGCCCGCCAGCCAAACGACAGGTTGGTCAGATACAAGGCAACCAACGACACAATATTGGAGGTCGCTGTTGCCCATACAGCACCGGTCAAACCGAAGCGCGGGATCAGAAACAGATTCAGCAGCACATTGATAGACAAACCCACTATTACGGCCAGGCAGGCCCACTTGCCCTTTTCGCGACACCACAGGTAGTCCTGTCCTACGGTCACCAGCGAATACCAAATGCAGTACACCAGTGTCAGTGGCAACACGGCGAGGCCACCATTGAACTTGCCTTGCAGAATCACATCAAACAGTAGCGGCGCAAGTAACAGCACTCCCAGGCCGATAACCGTGAATCCGATGCCCATTAACTTCAGAGTCCATCCCAGCTGCCGGGATACTTTCTCACGGTCACCGCGTACCCAATTGGCAGTCATGTAGGACATCAGGATGCCACTCAGCATCGCGGCCAGACCCACAAGCACCAGCGGAATCACACGTCCGCTGTGATATTGTCCAACCAGTGCCTGCGCTTCAACGCTGGACACGGGTGCCAGGTGCAGCAACATGTTGCGGTCGGCCACCTCATACAAGTTCGACACCAGATTGATGACCCACAACCACGCCGCGAACGGCGCAATTCGCGACCACATCGATTTCCGGGGCAACGGCAGATCGCTTGAAGCAATCAGCGAACGGTTGCGACTGAAATACCAAATGGCAGGCAAGGTAGCGATCAGGCAGCTGACGGCAAAGCCAACTGTAATTGCCTCCGTACCGTTCTCCCACATGAACACCAGCCCGATCGCCAGCACGGCAAACGCCAGCCCGTTGACCAAACGCATTACGG
>JBPCVB010000676.1:0-8018 GCA_051010855.1 Pirellulaceae bacterium
GTCAAACGTTGTCGTTAGCATAATTTTCAGGTCCGGTCGCACGTCGCACAACGCCGCGCCAATGGCCATGCCGTCGATACCATTGAGCGCATGATTGGCTACGACAACCAACGGTCCGGTTCGTGGAACGCGGTCTTCAAAACCGACGCTGGGGGTTACCTGCAGGCGGAACGCTTCGGCCGCCTTGTGGAAATAGTGGATTTCCCGGTGATCGTCGAGAATGCGGCCAAATACCTTTTCAGCCTGACGAATTCGATAACGGATGATACCCGGCAGCAAATCCAGCACGCGCAGGCCGGGAGCCAATGGATCGAGGACCCGCACACGGAGCTTTCCGTTCTCGTCAAAATTGAAACGTGCGTCGATCGTGAGGTTCAGCAATGGCACTCGTTCAACTCCTGTCGACCCAATCGCCAAACAAGATTACAGTCTTGCTCAAGCTTGAACACGGGACCGTCCATATCATGAGCGAACAGGAGCTTCGGTGAAGTCCCAAACCAACCTGATCGGCTTTTGTTTCCTGAATATCTGCCAGTTTTTTACGGCAGGTAACGACAACGTCCTCAAGCAGGTGTTGATTTTTGGCGTGGCTGCTGGCGGGCTGTGGGCAGGGATGCTCGGTGAAGGGGCGCAGGCCTACGCTTCGTTGGCATTGTCGATCCCGTTCGTTGTGTTCTCGGGATTTGCCGGCCAGTTTTCCGACAAGTACAGCAAGCGAACTGTTTGCGTCGTGGTCAAACTGGCGGAAGTGGCGATCGCTGTTATTGCGTTGTGGGGATTCCTGATCGGCAACGTGTGGATTGTGCTGGCGGCCATGATCCTGATTTCTGTGCAAAGCGCGTTTTTTACTCCCGCCAAGTTCGGCATTTTGCCCGAGATTGTCGAGCAGCCCAAGTTGAGTCGCGCCAACGGCACGCTCAACATGTTTACTTATATCGCGATCATTTTCGGTTCGGCCCTGGGCGGCATGATCTATGACGCCTATGCGCCTGACCCGCAACTGTTCCCCAATGCCCAGCCACAATGGTGGCTGCCCGGCAGTGTCATTCTGGTCGTGGCCATTTTGGGTGCGGCGGCCGCTTTCGGGATTCCGCGACTTAAGCCGCAGGACCCCGATTTGAAACTCAAGCCCTGGTTCACTCGCATGTACATCGAAACGTGGCGTGACATCAGGGGGTCGGCCGTGGCGTCGGTCATTATTGCCTGGTCGTTCTTCTATATGATTGTTGGCGGCGTGGCTCTGTTGATTCTACCGGACTACAAGGACCTGCTGGGGATCTCGGCGACGCAAACGTCGCTGTTGTTCGCCTTGATGGGCATCTCGATCGGTGTTGGTGATTTTGTGGCAGGGCGCGTGTCGGGCCATGGAATCCGCCCGGAGTTGATCCCGCTGGGTGGTGTGAGTACGACGTTGCTGTTTTTTGTCCTTGCCTTTTTGCCGTTGCAATTCTGGGTTGTCCTCGTCGCCTTGTCGGCCACTGGATTCATGGCCGGATTTGTCATGGTGCCCCTGCAAACGATGACTCAGGAATTGTCGTCGGATAGTGATCGCGGTCAGGTACTCGGTTTGTGGAATTGCATGTCGTTTGTCGGCATTATCATTGGCAACGTGTTGTTCCTCGCGGTCAGGATCATGGGTATGCCATCGAACAAGGTGTTTATCATTTGCGGTTTGCTGGGCGTGATATTCGTCGGGCTGTACTACTCACGTTGGAAGCGCATGTTTGCCGAGGCCGTGCAACAAGCTGAATTGGTTGGTTGAGAATTGATTCGGTAACCAAACGAGTGTTTTGTGTCGGCCATTCCACATTTTGCAATTTGCAGTTTGCAATTCTTATTTTGCAATATCAGCCGGGCTACGCTGCCGCCACCACTGCTATAATGGCGACCATCATTATTTTGGTGGTTCTGGTCCGGAGGTGTGTGTGAATAACCCGCGACTGTTTGCGTCATTGGTCATTCTGGGCCTGATGGTGCTGTCAGGTGATCCTGTGTTGGCCCAGCAATCCTATCCGGTCCCGGTTGGCCAGCAGCATCCCGATTTCAAATTGCCTTCGGTCACCGACGGCCAGCCAATCTCCCTGAGCGACTATCACGGCAAGAAAGTTCTGCTGATCCATTTCGCCTCGTGGTGAGCGGGGTGCCGTCGAGTCGTTCCCGTGTGGGACGAAGCAACGAAAGAGCTGGTCGCCAATGACCAGCTCGTAGTGATCGGTGTGGTCCAGGAACAGCACGCGGAGCGCGCGAAGCTATACAAGCAGTGGCGTCAGTTCGAGTGGCCCATCGTTCAGGACGCGCTTAATCTACTGCAGGTCAAGGTCGTCCCCATTCCCGTCGCGATTGATGAAGAGGGCAGGGTGGCCAGTCACCGCGCGACAGCCGAGTTCCTGAAAGGCTGGATTGGTGATGCCGACGTCGCGACGATTGGTGAACCGGCATCGGCCCTGGCAGATGCCGATTTGGATCCTGCTCGAAATGAGTTTTTGTGGAACGGTCAAACGGGAGTCGCCGCGGCCATCACGGCTTACGATGAACTGCTGGCCGATACTCATTCCGACGACCCGGCAGCTCATTTTGAAGCCGCGGTTGCCTATCGCACGCGATATGATGCAAATGACAATCCGGCCGACTTTCAAAAGGCTATCGATTTATGGGCCATGGCCCTGGATCTCGACCCCAATCAGTACATTTACCGTCGCCGGATTCAACAGTACGGGGCTCGCTTGGGTAAGCCGTATCCGTTTTACGACTGGGTTGAGCAGGCTCAGGCGGAGATTCGCGATCGCGGCGAAACTCCGGTGCAACTGACTGCTTCGCTTACCGGAGCCGAGATTGCCAGACCTGTCCGCAAACTCGAGGCTGACGATTCAGTCCCGGCAACCCCCGATCCCGACGACGAGATCCTGGAAGATACTGTCGGCCTCGTCGACCTTCAGGTGGTCACCGTTCCGCAAAAAGTGCGTCCGGGAGAGGGTGTGAGGGTCTACGTTTTGCTCGAACCCGGGGACAACGCGAAATGGAACAACGAAGCGGATCCTACGAGATTGTGGATCAACGCGATCGATCAGGGAGTGTTGTCGAACCAGTTGGTGGAAGGGATTTTGCCCGAAGAGATTGAATCCAGCGAAATACGCCAGTTTGAATTCGAGATGCGACCACCCATGGAATCGCTCGATCCTGTCACGATGAAAGGATACGCGTTGTATTACGTCTGCATTAAGGACACTGGCCAGTGCGTTTATCGACGCCAGCCGTTCCAGGTTGACATCACGGTTGACGGGGAAGCGGATCGGTAACTCCTGGGCGAGAGCGGACGATTGATGGCGTCGGTGTCGTAAATAATTTCCAATGTGCTGAATCGCTGCGCAAATCCTGCTAAACTTGGGCTTTCAGGTTGAACTTTGCAGGATGAAATATGCGTAATGTTGTCGCGGTAGTTCTCGGTGGCGGGCGGGGATCACGGTTGTTTCCGCTGACCAGCATCCGTTCCAAACCGGCCGTGCCTTTGGCGGGCAAATACCGGTTGATCGACATTCCGATTTCCAACTGCATCAACAGCGGAATCGACAAAATGTACGTGCTGACCCAATTCATGTCGGTCAGTTTGCACGCTCATATCCGCCGTACCTACTCGTTCGACCAATTCAATCACGGTTTTGTCGAGATCCTTGCCGCTCAGGAGACTGCGGACCAGGGCTCCGACTGGTTCCAGGGCACTGCAGATGCAGTGCGGAAAAACCTGGGGTACATCGAACAACACGGCATCGATTATGTACTGATCCTTTCCGGCGATCAGTTGTATCGCATGAACTACCGGAACCTGATCGGTACTCACATCAAATCCAATGCCGATGTCACGATCGCCTGCCGACCGGTCGATCGCGAAGCGGCCCGCGGCTTTGGCATCATGCGGCTGGATGACACCGGACGTGTGATCGGGTTTTTTGAGAAGCCCCAGTCGGATGCCGAAATCGACATGGTTCGCATGGATCCTGCCTGGATCGACGCGCATGGCGTGGAAAGCAACGGGCGGGACTGCATGGCCAGCATGGGCATATACGTTTTCAGCCGCGAAACGTTGCTGGAAGTGCTCAACAAAACCGACTACTGGGATTTTGGCAAAGAGGTCTTCCCGGCCGCTATCCGCAGCCGTCACGTACAAATGCACTTGTACGACGACTACTGGGAAGACATTGGTACGATTCGTTCGTTTTACGAAGCGAACCTGCGACTGGCGGGTGACAATCCACCGTTTAGCCTGACGCGGGAGCAACATCCAATTTTTACTCGCGCACGCTTCCTGCCGCCAACTCGTTTCCACGGCGCGCGGATCTCGGACAGTCTGATTGCCGATGGTTGCCGCATCGGACGCAATGTCACGATCGAAAACAGCGTGGTGGGGTTGCGGAGTATCATTGGCGACAACGTGACCATCAAGGATTCCTATGTGATGGGCAACGACTTTTACGAGCGCGATGATGACATCGAGCGGCACGGAATGATCCCGGTGGGTATCGGTGACAGGTCGATCGTACAAGGTGCAATCGTTGACAAGAACGCGCGGATCGGAAAAGACGTGCGTATTGTTAACGATCAACAGATTGAAAACTCGGATAGCTCCAATCCGCTTTGCGTGATCCGCGACAGTATCCCGGTGGTGATCAAGGGCGTCGCGCTTCCCGACGGCTGGGCCTTGCAACGCGAAGTGGCCATGGCGTGACCGAGACCAGCACGGCAGGCCGCATATTTGATACAGGTGTTACGGATTTCGCCTGATTCAATCGGGAATCACTGGCCCCTTCTCCAGGAAAAAGCCACATTTTGCAGGATCAGGTGATTCGCCGATCGCCTCCTTCCAACGCCCCCCCGTTGTTGGTTTTCCTGGACGTGCACTATGTCCCAATCGGCCTCCCCTCCCGATGATTCCGGTTCCTTTGCTCGATGGACCGCCTGGATTTTCAGCCGACGGATTTTCATCGTCCCTGTTGTCCTTAGTCTGATCGCCGGATTGCATTTCTACCGCCATTACACGTTGAACCAATCCAGCTGGGGCGCGGGATGTGGCTTTGGCATGTTTGCTACGGTCGACTATCACGGTTCGCGATTTGTACGTTGCCGGATCATTACGGAACTTGGAACATTTGCCGCGGACATCGAAGGCGTTTGCGAATATCAAAACCTCAAATCACGGGTGGTCCCCGTTCGTTCCGAGCTGAAGACTTTGGCCAAACAACTGTCTTGGTGGAGTTGGGAGTTGATGCCGGCTCAGCCTGATGGGCCCGGAGATACCGCACCGGTGCTGGTACCACGTCACCCCAATTCGTCGTTTGCTTCGGAAGAAGTTCGTGAATTGGCCAGGGTGCTGGGAATCGAGCTCGAACTACGGGCCGTTCAATTGGATCAAACGCAACGAGTGGTTCGCACTCGCATCATGCAGTCCTTTAGGCAACCGATTCCGCCGGGCCGTCGCCATGTGGTGATTCCGGTCGATGTGGCCAGGGCGAACCAGCGTGCTGACCGGATTGTGCTGAGTGAAAGAGCGACTCATGAATAATCAACTTGCCAAGACAGAACTGCAGAAATCCAGCAGCTGGCTGGCGCAGTTTCGCACGTTCGACCTGGTCGCCATTCTGACGTTGGCGCTATCAATCTACCTGACATTCGAATCGCAAAACTTTTTTCAATTCCTGATTTTGCTCCAGTTGCTGGTGGTGTCCATTGCATGGCCGGCGTTCCGTCGATCTTGCCATTTGTGGTTGACGGTTGTATTGCTGTGGGTACCCACGCTGTACTACGAATGGTGCAATCATGAAGACCACGTCTATTTCGCGATTTACTGGTGTGCCGTGCTCGGCCTGGCGACCTGGCGACCAGCTGTTGTCGTCGCAGGCAAGCTTCGCCAACGCTCCGACTCAAAGGAATGGCATCGCGACACCGAAAAGTTCATCCGCGTTTCGGCTCGCTGGCTGATCGGTTTATGCTTTTTGTTTGCCTTCGCCTGGAAACTCGCCTCACCCGAGTTTCGCGACGGTTCGTTGTTTCAATACAAACTGACTTGCGACAACCGGTTCTCCGAAACGCTTGCGATCTATCCTGGCGGCATGGACGTACCGACGTTGCTGGTCAACTATGAAAAAATGCATGAGCTGCGTAGTCCTGCGGCTCAGGTAACCGCTCAGCCCTTGCAGTACACTGACCGAATTAGCTGGATGTCCCACGCCATGACGTGGTGGACCATCCTGATTGAGGGGTTACTGGCTGTGGCTTTTTTATGGCCGGCTGGCCGCCGCGTGAACCTGGTTCGCAATGCATCGTTAATCCTGTTCGCACTTTCGACTTATGTAATAGCGCCGGTCATGGGCTATGGATTTGCTTTCATGATTCTGGGCTTTGCCAACACAGAATCGCATGAACGCAAGACACGTTGGACGTACTTTGGGGCCTTGATCATCTTGTTGCTGATATTGCTTTATCGCGACAATTTCGTGCCGCCAGACATCAAGGAAGCTGTTACCGCGTAGAGATTGTCGACAAGAGCGCATAAAAAAGGCCCGCTGATGGCGAATATCAACGGGCCGGGGGCAGAATTCCGGATCCGTGATCAGGAATCGGAACCTTCTGAGGTAGCTTCCGCTTCGGCAGCTTCGGCTTCGATGGCTGCCACTGTCTGGACGGCGGCCACGTATCGGGCCTGGGCCAGTTTCAGTCGAGCTTCCATTTCGCAGGAGGTCATTTCCTCACCAACTACAAACCGAGTGTCCTGACCCGACTCCTTTGCCAACATGGCAGCGCGATTTGGGCAGTCACACGATTCCTCACCGACCTGATAACTGATCTGGACAGCGTCCATGGCTTCCTTGACCTTTGTGGCGTAGCCGGCAGAGGTAACCGGGCAATTACAGCTCTTGCCAGCCACGGTGATACTTCCCGATGCTTCGCACTGATGAGGAGTTGCGAATTCGCTCACAAAGGACTCGGTCGTTTCAACCAGGGCGGTATAGGCGGCCGACTGGTCCTCGTAAGTCGTTGATGCAACGACGAATTGCACGGGCAGCGAGTGCTTTTCTGCCAGGCCAGCGGCCGATTCGCTGCAGCAAGTCGACTCTTCACCGACCTGAAACGTCATTGTCGGCAGTTTTGCGAGGGCAGCGGTCATCACTGGACACGCACCGTCGCATTCCTGATCGGCAACGGCCGAAGTTGTCTGTGTGCAGGACGTGCACTTTTTGGCTTCCTGTTCAGCCGAAGTTTCCTGAGCCTGAACGGCGGGGGCGGACAGTAAACAACAAACGGCGACAATTGCGAAAGAACAAACGTAACGCATGGGCAATCTCCACTAGAGAAACACAACAACTCTGCAACCGGACGGGATGGTTGCGATATTCAGAGGTTGTTGTGATGCGTTGCGCCTTGCAGGATTTACCAGGAAAATTGGTAAAAAATTCAAACGCTTGCACGTCGCGTACAGCGATTCACATTTGCAAATCCAGTTGGCGATGCCGGTCACAAAGAGAAGTTCACCTAATACCCCGAACCACTCGCACCGATCTGTTCGACGGGATGCCAGGTGGTTTTGATCTCGCAGAAGTCCTTGATGAGATACGGACTGGCCGCGTCGTCGGGTTTCCAGTCGCGATTGTAATGCCGCACACGCTTGACGTTGCTGACCGCGTCCTCTTGCAGCGACTTCAGGAATTCCAAATCGTCGCCGTCGTAGGCCACTGAGTTGATATCGAGATGGCGTGCAAAATGCTGGGCCAATTCATCCTTGTTGCCGGTGAGAATGTTCACAACACCGCCGGGCACATCCGAGGAGTGCAGCACTTCGCCAAAGGTGATTGCCGACAGGGGTTTCGATTCGGAGGCCAGCACGACGCAGCTGTTGCCTCCTGCAATGACCGGTGCAATCAGCGACACGAGTCCCAGCAACGGGCTGGATTCCGAAGCAACAACAAAAACCACGCCGGTTGGCTCCAGCAACGAGAAATTGAAATGCGAAGACGCAACCGGGTTAACGC
>JBPCVB010000677.1:0-6803 GCA_051010855.1 Pirellulaceae bacterium
TCTTTGTGGTTACTGGCGCGGGCATGTCTGCCGACTCGGGATTACCCACCTACCGTGGAGTCGGCGGTCTGTCCAATTCGGGTCACACCGAACAGGGCATGACGATTGAACAACTGCTGTCCGGAGGCACGTTTCGCCAACAGCCCGAATTGACATGGAAATATCTCGGCGAGATCGGCAAGGCCTCGTCAGGTGCCACGTTCAATCGGGGACACGAAGCTCTCGCGGCGATGGAACCGCACTTCGCCGATTTCTGCATACTCACCCAGAACATCGACGGCTTTCACCTTGAAGCCGGTTCACAAAACGTGATTGAGATTCATGGCAACCTGCACCACCTGCGTTGCGATGAATGCGGCTTTCGCAAATCAGTCGCCACGTTTGACGAAATCGAGATTCCGCCGTATTGCGATAAGTGCCAAATGATGATGCGGCCCCACGTCGTGCTGTTCGACGAGATGCTGCTGCCCGAAGCCATTGATCATCTGGGCCGGCAATGGCGCGAGGGGTTCGACCTGGTATTGTCCATCGGAACCACGAGCGTCTTTCCCTATATTGCTGAGCCGGTGATGCACTGTGCCGATTCAGGCAAACCGGCGATCGAGATCAACCCGACAACGACGCAGGTATCAGAATCCTGTACCTACCGCTTGCCCGTATCAGCGACGTTGGCGCTGGAAGAAATCTGGGCGCGATACCAGAAGCAACAACGCTAAATGAGGCCCCATTGCATCACTGCGCCTCATCATTTCTCGTGCTCGTGCTCAGCCGCGACAGCGGCGGTGCTCGTAATCGAAAATCAGAAACCCGTTGGCAAAAGGTGCGTCCGCCAAAAAAATAGATCGTTCCCGATACCTGATTATCGAGTACGAGCACGAGCACGAGCACGAGTACGAGAACGAGAACTCTCTAAACACCTTGCTGACGGTTCACGTTGCCGATCGTGTTGACCGTGTATCCAACGTCAGCTGACGCACCGACTTTCAGGTGGACGTATCCAGTGTTGCGATTAATCCGCAGCCCACGCCACCGACCAATCAGCGAAGACCTTGAGCGATTCGGCCAGTTCGTTCAGCTTTCCCTCAATTTCCATATCCCGGCGCAATGTAAACTGGCAGATCTTGCTGGCCATTTCTACTTCGACGTCATCTACGCCTTCCATGACCGTAAGCGCGTCGCGAACCTTTTGCACGCATCCGCCACAACACATGTTCGGAAACTCGATCGCCAGCACGCGTCTTTCCGGGTCGACCGCTCCTTCGTGGAGAAACTGATCAGGCCGTACGTGCAGATCCAGTTCGCTACATAAGTCCCGAAACGACTGTGCAATCATATCCGGCACACTGTCACCCTCAGCGCGATGCTCCAGGATCGTCAGCCGCAGTTCGATAAAGTCTTCGCGAGAGTCGCGACGTCGTTGCATCAATTCGCGAATCAGCTCATCGGCCGGACCGTCGGAGGCTTCATCGGGCTCGTCGTGGAAGGCAAAATGGTCGTATTGTTTCGCCAATGTATCGGCCAGCGCGGCGTGCAAATCTTCTTCATCATCAGCGGAATTGGCGACCGCGAGTCCATATCGCTGGACGATTTCGCTCACGACCGAGTCGTAGATATGGCCTGTGTCCATTTCACTCAGGCGAATGACAATCGGCCCATCCATTTCACCCGGGCGTATGATCATCGGCCTGTCACCTTCGATAACCTCTTGGGCGGGCAAGGCCTGGACAAGCAGCAAGGTCGACATGGTCAGGACAGGAACGATTCGACGAAACATGCCGTTGCCTAGTTGTCAGATTCTTCGTTGGACCAGTTATCCAATTGGGACGTAGATTGCGCCAATTCATCCAGTTTGGCTTCGTAGTCGAATTCGGGGGCCACGGAAAACAGACAAGTCTTGTTTGCTACGTCAGTTTCGATATGACCGATTTCGTCGACTGACTCAAGGGCGCTGCGGACCACAGCGGCACAACCGCCTCACGTCATCCCTGGCAACTGGACAGTAACAAATTGGGCGCCGGCAGCGAGTGCGCCTTCGTGCAACGATTCATCCGACCGCACATGCAAGTCCAGTTCCTGACACAGTTCCTCCAGCGACTGTTCCACCATTTGAGGCACCGTTTCGCCGTTGGCGCGATAAGCAAGTAATTCCATTCTCAGGTCGACGAATTGCTCCAGACTTTCGCTGCGTTTGGCAATCAGTCGCTCCATTGCTGCGGGAAGCGGATCATCACCTGCCTTGTTGCCCGGACCATGAATGGCAAAAGCACGGTATTGGTTGGTGAGCATCGCTCTGGCACTGGATCGCAACGCTTCCAGATTCGCTGCATCATCGGCCACTCCTGCCTTGAACCTGGCGATCGCTTCGTCAAAAGCCTGTTCAAAAGGCGTTTCCGCGTCGCCTGCTTTTGCTTCGGTTTGAGGCACGTCTCCCCTGTATTCCTGAGCGACCGCTCTCTGTCCCGAATCGGCAACCAAAGCGAGGCAACCGATAGCCAAAAAGTGAATCCGCATTGCTTGACCTCCAAACGACAACGTTTGTCCACACCCGATTATGACGAATCCGAAACGGAAATGTTACCTGATTTCGCGGTTGTCCGCGCAGCCAACAAGACGACCGGCAAACATCGTTTCCGGACAATTTGTCAAATGCAGCAGCCGAGGTGGGGCGTTATCGCGGCTTGTGGTCGGATTCAGGGCGAAAGAAGCCGATATTTTCCAAAGCGATGTAGACTTCCTCCAGCGTCTTTTCGCCGAAATTGGAAATGCTCAGCAAATCGGCGCGGTTGGTGTTCAGCAAATCGCGAACGGTAAAGATGCCTTTTTCTTCCAGACAGTTTGTCGTGCGCACTGACAAACCGATTTCCGCCGTGCTCAATTCCAGTTTTTCTCTCTGGTTGCGGGCGTGTTCCTCAGACTGGCTTAGTGGAACTCGAGTGCGTGACATGGGGGTCCCTCCCTTGTGCTGGTTGGCGCTGTGTCAAAACAATCCAGTTGACAAGCAATGTGAGAATCGCCGAGGACCGTTGCGGGCGTCCGGGCGTCCTTGTTCATCGCTGGTCGAAGTATACCATTAAGACAATGTTTTCCGAGCCCTCGTTGACCAGACTAGTCACGCATCGGCCCTATACCGTTTGACCCCTGATTTTCTCGCCGCTAGCAACCTGCGTGAACCGCACACAAACCGCATGTTCGAGGACTCGTCCCATCCTGAATTGCTCGAATCGCTCAATCCGAGCCAGCGCAAAGCGGTTGAGCATATCGAGGGCCCCTTGCTGATCCTGGCTGGTCCGGGCAGCGGCAAAACACGAGTGCTGATCCATCGCATCGCCAACATGATCGCGCACGGAGTCCCATCTCATCAAATCGTGGCGATGACGTTCACGAACAAGGCCGCTGACGAAATGAAACAGCGGCTGGACGATCTGGTCCAGGAACACTTTGCGTGGACCGGCACGTTTCACCGTTTTTGTTCGCGTCTGTTGCGAACTCACGCCACCATGGTTGGGCTCGATGAGAACTTCACTATTTACGACCACGGCGACAGCAAGAAAGTACTCAAGCAGGCAATCTCCGATTCAGGCGTACCCCTTTCGCACCACTCACCCGATCAGATCCTGAACAAGATCAGCGAAGCGAAATCGCGGGCCGTCACGTCGGATCAATACGGACAAGTGGCCGGAAATCACCTGGAAAAAATCGCCGCCCGCATCTACCCGCTGTACCAACGTCAATTGCGTGAAGCCAACGCCATGGACTTTGACGACATGCTTTTGTACGTCGTCCAGCTGCTGCGCGAAAATGCCGACTTGCGGAATACACTGGACGAAAAATTTCGCTACGTGATTGTCGACGAGTACCAGGACACGAATACCGCCCAGTATCTGATCCTCAAGGGACTTTCCCAGACGCACCGCAATCTGGCCGTGACCGGCGATCCCGATCAATCGATCTATGGCTGGCGGGGAGCCAGCCTCGGCAACATCCTCGATTTCGAAAAGGACTATCCCGACGTTGAGGTCGTACGGCTGGAACAAAACTATCGCAGCACCAAGTCGATTCTCGGCGTCGCTGACCAGTTGATCGTCAATAACCAGCGACGCAAGCACAAGGACTTGCTGACCGACAATGACCAGGGCATTCCGGTTTCGTTGATCGCCTACCCTTCTCAAAACCAGGAGGCGACATCGATAGCGGAAACAATCGCGTGGCAAATTCGTCAGGGCAATCGGCAACCAAAAGATTTCGCGGTCTTCTATCGAGTCAATGCATTTTCACGCAGTTTGGAACACGCATTCCAGTCACACCAGATTCCCTATCAGGTCGTACATGGCCAGGAATTCTACCAGCGGCGCGAGATCAAGGATCTGTTGGCTTATCTTCATCTGCTGAACAATCCCAATGACAACCTGGCGTTTCAACGAATCGTTAACGTGCCGTCGCGAAAGATCGGTGCTGTAACCGTCAATCGGTTGCGGCATTACGCTGATGGCAATGAGCTGACGATGCTGGAATCGGCGCGGCGAGCCGGGCTAAATGAAGCCATGTCAAAGCAGGCCGCAACCAAGGTCGCTGGATTTGTTTCGCTTTATGATCGCCTCGCTGAACACGCTACCGAAGACGTGCAAACCGTGCTGGAACAGGTTTTGCGTGAAACCGGCTATCGCGAGCATTTGCTAAAGGAAGGAACTGACGAGGCCGATGAGCGTGTGGCCAACGTTGACGAACTGGTGGCAGCCGCCCAGGAATTTGATTCACGACATCCGCATGACGGCGGCCTGCAAGCCTACCTGGAAACTGCTGTGCTCGTTAACGATACCGACGCCTGGGAATCCAGCGACAATTCGGTCACGCTCATGACGCTGCATGCCGCCAAGGGACTGGAGTTTCCTTTTGTATTCATCGTCGGTCTGGAAGAGGGTACCTTGCCGCACGAGCGCAGTATGCAGGATCCGGATCAGCTGGAAGAGGAACGCCGCTTGCTGTTCGTGGGAATTACCCGTGCTCAGGAGGAGCTGCAACTGAGCCGCGCTCTTTATCGTTTTCGCCGCGGGGCCAACTGGCCAACCGTGGCCAGCCAGTTCCTGATGGAATTGCCTCGTGAACAAATGACGGTGATCGAGCCGCAAAGTGCGTTTGGTTACGGATTCAATTCCGACGACGAATTCGACACTAATCAGGAAACCGGCGACGATGACGAATGGTTCTCAGGCCCTTCCACGGTTCATGTCCGTACCGAACCGGCCGAATATTCGTCCAGTTCGGAAAATGGACCGACCATTCAAACTGCTGCGGAACTTTTCCGCGATGCCGACCAGCCGGATCAAACGCCCGCTATCAAGAAATATCCGGTCGAGGCGTTTTCGCGAGGCATGCTGGTCAACCATCCCGAATATGGTGCCGGAAAAATCGTGGCGTTGGAAGGAAATGGCAAAAAGAGCATGGCCACGGTTGAATTCTTCAACGGCGAATCAAAAAAGTTTCGTTTGGCGCAAGCGCCGCTTGCTCCGGCAGCCGACAACAATCAGCCAGACGATGAAGTTCCGTTTTAAATTCACTCTCGCTCGCGACAATACGAGTCCGAATCGCCAACGAGTGGTCGCGGGGTCGTTATCCCTCGCTCGCGCTGCGGGCTATCGTTGCAACTTGATTAGTGGTCGTCGATCGGCCAACATGGTTGGTTTCAGTGCCGGAATAAACCATGGCTGACAGCACAAACACCGACCGGGAACTTCTCGTTCGCGCCAATGAGCGCGGACCGTTCGCCAAGCTGGGCGCATTTCTGCGACTTTCGGGACCGGGCTGGCTGCAAAGCGCCATTACGCTGGGCGGTGGGTCGCTCGGAGGAGCGCTGTACCTGGGCGTGCTGGGTGGCCGTCATATGCTGTGGTTGCAACTGGTCGCCATCGTGATCGGGGTGATCATGTTGTCGGCGATCGCCTATGTGACTTTGTCGACACGAGTCCGACCGTACCTTGCAATCAACCAGTATGTAAATCCGGTGCTGGGTGTCGGCTGGATTACGGCCACGATCCTTGCCAACATGATCTGGATCCTGCCGCAGTTCAGCCTGTGCTTTGACACGCTCAATCAAAACCTTTTGCCCGGCACCATTCAGGACAATTTTGCGTCGCAGGCGTGGGTATCGGGCATCCTGGGAACGGCCGCGTTTCTGGTCGTCATTCTCAGCTTCAATCCGGGCTGGATGAGCAAGCTGTTTGACCTGCTGTTGAAACTTTTCGTCGGTTTAATCGTGGTTTGTTTTGTCGCTGCGATTGTCTATTTGGTGAGTCAGGGCGAAATCAATTTAGGTTCGATCTGGTCGTCATTCATTCCTGATTTTTCCCAGTGGAATAATCCGTCGCCCGACATTGCCGCATTGATCAACGCGGCCCCGGAAACATGGCAAACGTGGTGGCACGACAAGATCATCAACCAACAGCAGAAAGTCATCATCGGCACGACGGCAACAGCGGTCGGCATCAACATGACGTTTTTGTTGCCGTATTCGATGATTGCACGTGGCTGGGACAAGCCGTACCGGGGTTTGGCGCGTTTTGATCTGATCACAGCATTGGCCATTCCTTTTGTCGTCGTGACCAGTTGTATTGTGCTGGCCTCCGCCTATACGTTTCACGCCAAAGCCGATGACGCGTTCTTGTCCAGCGATGTGACGGTGATTCAGGAAAGTCCTTTCTTCCGCGAATCACTCGACGTGCTGGAAGAACGCCTGATCGAGGCGCGAGGCGAGGACGCGCTTGCCACGATCGCAGCTATGCCGAACGAGTCGGCCGAGGAGCAGGAAT
>JBPCVB010000678.1:0-4896 GCA_051010855.1 Pirellulaceae bacterium
TCCCTGCAGGAGGAGTTCGAGTCGTTTTTGCGGTCAATTACTTTCTCGGATAGCCCATCGCGTGCAGGACCTGACGACGAATCGGGGGTTGAATAGTAAAACCAGTTCGCTGGCGAATTCACGCATATGACAAGCAAAGAACCTTCAACGACGCCGACAGCCACGACAGAGCAATTGCCTGAATTTCAGATAACGTTGCGGACGATCCTTTCGGCAGTGGGTTCGCTGCGCTTGACCGTCTTTCTGCTGGCCCTCGCGTTAATACTTGTCCTGATCGCCACATTGCAGCAGACGCGACGCGACATCTATCAGGTCAAGCAACAACACTTTCGGGCACCGGTCGTTTACATCCAGTTCCAGGAAATGCTGCCGCCAGCCTGGTTCCCCGAAACGCAGGATGTGGGCGGCGGATTTATGATGCCCAGCGGCGTCGCGGTTTTAATCGCCATGCTGCTCAATCTGCTTTGCGCCCATGCGGCCCGGTTTCGGGTGTACGCCAGCGGGCGACGTTTGATGGGAGGCTGGATCGTATTGGGGCTCGGCGTCGCCCTGACGTTGCTTGTGATCATCAACGGCAATGTGCGCGGGTTCCAGGAAACACCGCTGATCAGCTGGCAGGGCCAGTGGATCATGTTGCAGGTATTTCTGGGCGCTGCTGCGCTGAGTGGACTGGCATGCGCATTCCTGCTGGGTAGTCGCGTACGCCGCGCCTTTGCACTGTCCACTGGCGTGATCCTCGGCGGCTTGCTCGCGTGGCTGCTGTACCAGGGACAATCCGCTTTCATTGGCGATGACGCCATGCGTGTCGTCTGGCGACTGGCACAGGGAGCCATCGCGGCGGTCGTCTGCTACATCGGTGCGCTGATGGTGTTCAAGCGCAAGGCCGGTATCGTGCTGATTCACGGCGGCTTGCTGATGTTAATGGTTGGCGAGCTGTACACAACGTACTCGGCCGTAGAGCAACGCATGTTCTTTTTTGAAGGCGAGTCATCGCAGCACACGTACAACATCGACGAACTGGAAATGGCCGTCATGACGCCGGCCGCGGATGGCACGGAAGACGTGATTACGATTCCCGTTCGCCAACTCGCCACCGATGGCGATCTGAACATACCCGAGTTACCGTTCCGAATTCGTACTCTGGCGTATTTTCCCAACTCGAAGTCCTTCAAGAAATCGCCTTCCAACGTCGTTATTCCAGGCGAGACGGGCCTGGCACAGTTTTTCAGCAGCGAACAAGCGGACCCGGTACCCGGAACAGACATGGATGAGGCCAATTGGGCCGCCGCTTACGTGCAACTGCTGGGTTGGGACGAAGAACGCAACAAGGAAATCGATCTGGGAACCTATTTGCTCAGCCAGTACCTGTATCGCGATACGCAATACGATCTGGATACAGTAACCGTTGATGGTCGCGACTACCGCATCGGCTTGCGTTTCAGGCACTACTACAAGCCGTATTCCGTCGAGTTACTGACAACGACGCGCACGAACTACACCGGAACCGATACGCCACGCACCTACTCTTCGACATTCCGTATCGTTGATCCGCAAAACACTGTCGACGAATTGAAAACTGTGTCGATGAACAGTCCATTGCGTTACAACAACGAGACGTTTTATCAGGCGGGACATGACACGGATAAAGATACGGGCCGCCAGTATTCCGTGTTGCAGGTGGTGCGAAATACCGGATGGATGATTCCGTACGTCAGTTGTGCGATGGTCGGAATCGGGCTGATCTTCCACTTTTTGTCTATCTTTGTCCGATTCGTGGAACGAATTTCCGTTCGAGAAGATCATCAGGTGCGTGACTTGGTCTCCTGGGGAATCGCTGCCGGTGTCCTGCTGCTGTTTGCCATGTGGGCGTGGCGCGCAGTTCCGCCACCTGTGGAAGTCAACGGTTTTAACCTCGATCAATTTGGCCGGGTGCCCGTTGTTTACGGCGGACGCGTGCAACCGCTGGATTCGCTGGCCCGTTCGACGATGCGGCAATTGCGCAAATATGAAATTGCCGTGGATCATTCAGGTGAAAAGCAGCCACCCATTCGCTGGTTGGCGGACTGGATCTTTGATGCACCGGACGCAGATGAATACCGGATTTTCCGCATTGATGATCCCGATGTGATATCCGGTTTGCAACTAATTCGACGCAAGGGTCATCTGTATTCGCTGGCTGAAATCAATGGTGCCAGGGATGATTTTCGACGCTACGTGACCATTGCCCGCCAGGTTGCCAAGGCCGACAAGTCGAAGCTAACCACGTTCCAAAAGCGAATCCTTGAACTGGACGATCATATTGATCTGATCAACCGGCTGCGATTTGCACTCTCCAATCCGGCAGCGTTCGACATTGATGATCCCGTGCGCACGCTGGACACGGTTTTGGCGCTGCAATTCAACATTAACCTGCCGCTGGTTTTGCCGCCGGAAATGGCCACGATCCAGCAGGAATCGGGCGACACGGCGGAATCGGACGTCAACAAGGACTGGAAGGTTCTGGCACCTGAATTGGCTCCCGCGTGGATTCAGCAGCTTTCCGAACAATACGAAACAGCCAATCCGATGGAATTGGCTCTGAATCTGGTCGACGAAGCGACGTTGAATCAGCTGCGCAAGGTCATCCTGCGGCGGGAGTTGGCCATTGAATTCCTGCGCGTCTCCGGGCTCGATCCCGCCGACTACGAACCCGAACAACTGGCGCAGATCGTCGATCGATTGCTGAGCCGGACGGATCCCGGCACGCGTCAGTTTGTCGAACAAACGACGCGAGATTCGGCAGCACGAATCGAAATGGAAGTTCAATTGCGTCGCGAGGCACTTGCCGAAGATGTAGCGGGCAAACTCGAACAATTTGTGCCGGTGAATGACGACGCGTTTGATTTTGCTTCATTACCCGATCCAATTGCGCTGGCCACTTTGGGCAACTCCTGGCTCGCCGGCAATTCATCGGAATTCAACACCGCCGTCCAACAGCACCTGAACGGCGTGGCTGACTCCGCCGAAGTACAGGAATACGAAGGCAAGGTTCGATCGGAATTTGTTTACAACAACCTGTCACCGTTCTATCTTGCCACGTCGCTTTACATTGGATCCTTGATCCTGTCCTTTGTTTCGTGGTTGACCATCGTCGGCGGCAGGTCCACTGGCGTGCTGGCCCGTATTGCTCGCGGCTCGCGTCGCGCTGCGTTCTGGGTGATGATCGCTGCACTGGTGATTCACAGTGTCGGGCTGTTTATGAGGATTTACATCTCCGGCCGCCCACCGGTCACCAATCTGTATGGCTCGGCCGTCTTCATTGGCTGGATTGGGGTGCTGTTCGGAATTGCCATTGAACGAATTGCGGGACATGGTTTTGGAACCGTGCTAAGTGGCATCGCTGGCTCCATCACGCTGCTGATCGCCTTTGCTTTGGGCTCCGAAGGCGACACGTTCTCGGTTTTGCGTGCCGTACTGGACACTCAGTTCTGGTTGTCCACACACGTAGTCAGTATTACGTTCGGGTACGCCGCAACACTGGTCGCTGGTGTGCTGGGAATGTTATACCTGGCCATTTCCCTGCTGATCCCAAAGGACCTGGACAGGGAGCGCAAGCTGATTGCAAAAATGGTTTACGGCGTGACCTGCTTCGCACTCATCTTCAGCTTCGTGGGCACCGTACTTGGCGGGCTGTGGGCCGACGATTCGTGGGGCCGTTTCTGGGGCTGGGACCCCAAGGAAAACGGCGCGTTGATGATTGTGCTGGTTAACGCCATTTTGTTGCACTCTCGCTGGGCCGGCATAATTCGGGATCGAGGCGTCGCAGTGATCGCCATCATCGGCAGCATGGTGACCTTGTGGTCCTGGTTCGCCGTGAATGAAATGGGAGTCGGTTTGCACGCCTATGCGGTTACCGAAGGCCGCATGGGAATGCTGTGCAAGGCCTGGGGCATCCACCTGGCAGTTATCCTTGCCGCCTGGATTCCCACCCGTTTCTGGCTGGGCAATCGCGCCGCATCCCAAAAGTCGGCTGACTGACAGAACGTTAACGAAGGAATAATCATGTTGCGCCAGTTCGCGGTTGCGCTTTTCGCATTGTGTTGTTTTTGTCAGTTCCTGACAGCGGCTCCATGGCAGGAATCGGCGGAGCAATCAGCTGACGTCCCCTTGTACGATGATCATGTGCACGTCCTCAGTCCCGAGTTGATCGCGCACTGGAAAGCGGCTGGCATGCCCTTTAGCCGCGAGGATCGCGCCTACTCGGACCCGCTGCATATTCTGGAATCCCAAAGCCTCGACGGCGCATTCCTGGTTTCCATGGCCCACGTGTACACCGGTTCGTCGCTGGCTGCCAATCAGGAGATACGTGATAACGAGCAGGAATGGGTTCAACGGGAAAACGACTTCGTTGCCCAATGCGTCCAACAGGACTCCACGCGACTGGTCGGCTTCTTTTCCGTCAATCCGCTGCGCGATTATTCATTGGGCGAGATGAACCGCTGCCGGGAAATCGACGGTCTGTTCGGCTTGAAATTGCATTTGCCCGCTTGCGAAGTCGATTTGCTGGACCCGGAACACGTCGAAAAAATCAAGCAGGCGATGGCGTGGGCAGTCGAACACCGCATGCCGGTACTGGTGCACATCATGACGGTCGGCGAGTCAGGGGCTCGCGAAAAAGCCCGAGTGTTCTGGAACGACGTTATGAAATCGAATGCGGATGTCGGTCTGATCGTCGCTCATCTCGGAGGTGCAGGAGGTTACAACGACTTGTCTCGCGCTGTGCTTGAAGAATATGAGGCGGCCTGCCAGTCGAACGCGCGTTTGCGAGTCGGCGACACTCGTTTTGCCTTGTCTGGCGCGATTCTTCTGTAAGAAACCGATGGCATTCCCGCCACGAGTCAGGAGAACTGTGAGGCA
>JBPCVB010000679.1:0-8626 GCA_051010855.1 Pirellulaceae bacterium
GTCAAGTCGTATTGTCCATCCATTGAGGGGAATTGTCTGCGGATTCCGTGCAGCAGTCGGGGTTCCGTGTGCTCTTCGGTGGCCTCGACATAGACGCTCTTGACTGAAGCTGACAGACGCGGCAAAAGTCCTGCCTTTACCAGCGAAGACTTCCCGCATCCTGACGGCCCATAGATCAGCCCAACCGGGAAGGTCTTGTTGGTGTTGGTTTCCTCGATCTTCGACTTCCAGAAGCGCAAACTGTCTGGCAAACCGTTTCGATCGCGTGGACCTGGCAACAACTCCAGGAAGAAATCAGCATCGTGCTCGTCGAATGAGCGGAGACCCTTGGGTACGATCCGGATCGTTGTGGAGTCGGACGACAAGGCATTGCCCGACGAAGTTGTCGGTGAAAGATTTTCCGCCAACGCGTCACCGCGTGCTGTAGTTCCGGGCCGGGTACCTTGGGAATCGGCTGCTGTTTCGGTCGTGTCCTGGCTGGCTAAATAAATATGCAGATCGTCAGCCATGTCTTGCGCCGTCAAGTAGCGATCCACTGCGCGCTTGGACAATGCCTTCAAACAGATGCGTTCCAGCTCGCGGGGTATCTGGTCATCGCGTTGACGCGGCGGACGAGCTTCGCGCGATACGATCTGGTCTGCAATTTCAGAAACCGATTCACCGGAAAACGGCTGGTATCCTGTTAGCAACTGGTACAACACGCCGCCCAGGCTGAAAATATCACTGCGTCCATCGACGCGATGCCCCTCGCCGCGTGCCTGTTCAGGGCTCATGTACGCCGGTGTACCGGCATAGCGAGGTCCTTTGCCAATGTTCTCTTCACGCAATGCCAGACCAAAATCGACCAAATGCGGCTGGCCATCGATGTCAACCAGAATGTTTGCGGGTTTGACATCACGGTGTACCAGGCCCTGTAGGTGTGCGTAGTGCAATGCCTCGGCAACGATGGCCACCAACTCGGCCGCGCGGCGATAGTCCGGGCGGCCGCCACGCCGGAGCTGGACTGCCAGGTCATTACCTTCGACGTATCTGGAAACGACGTAACAGGGAAACTGATCCGTACTGCCTACGTCATAAACGGGTACGATCCCTGGATGCTCCAATCCCGCCACGGTACGGGCCTCGGACAGATAAACCTGCGCGTCAGCCGCGGTCGACACAAATCGTCGGTGAGGCAACTTGATTGCCACCTGGCGTTCAAGCTGCTCGTCGGTGGCCAAACAGACAATGCCGTACCCGCCGCGGCCCAATGCTCGCTCGATCCGATATCGTCCGACCCGTTCAGGAATTTCCAACGGTGCGTTGCCAGCCGTATCGTATTTGCCTGTTACGTCAAAGCCAGGTGCCCCAATAATCGAATTTGAATCGTCATGTGCCAGCAAAGACTCGACCTCGGCCCGTAGTTGTTCGTCGCCATCGCAGGCGGCGGCAAGATAGGCAGCGCGTTCGTTTTCGGACAGCTCGCTGGCCGCCAGAAAAATCTCGGTAATCCGTCGTTGTCGATCTTCGTTCGGCATGATCCGTAATCGGCTTTCCCCCGGTGCGACTCGCGGTCCGGCGTGCCCGGCATCGTTCCCGTGTTGCCGTAAAAGGCGTCGACGCGGGCACTCGGCGAATGTAGTGGAACAGCCCAAACCAATAGCGGACTGCTGGTCGCGGTGCGCGCTGCGGCGTTCTGCGATCCAGCCCGAGTCTCGAAGGTAAAAAAGAAACTATCCTGATTGCATTATGATTGCAAATCAGGAGGCCGCTTCACTCGCGGCGGATTCTCCCGATTAACTCAATGGACGGCAAGGCCTCGCAACTAAAAACAGCGCGAGTAAACTGATAGGAGCGAACGCTTCCATTACGTGCTTTTGCGACCAGATCGCAGTTCACCTCCGTTCAAATGTATGGTCGATCCTGAACCAACACGAAAGATCGTCCGCGACGACGAGACCCGGGCCGAGCCGCGGCTGGATGAATCACAAGCCATCCCCGGCAGTCCGCTGGATCCGGACGCGACGGTAGTCCTGGGCGATGCCAATCTTGAGACTCCCGACCCGTCACGCAAGGATTCCCCGCAGGAAGGAAGCCGGCCCCTGGTGCGGTATTTCGGTAGTTATGAACTGTTAAACGAGATCGCTCGTGGCGGAATGGGTGTTGTTTTCAGGGCTCGACAGTCCGGACTGAACCGCATCGTCGCGGTTAAGATGATTATCGGCGGGCAACTGGCTTCACCGGAACAGGTGCAGCGATTCCTCATTGAAGCGGAAGCGGCGGCCAATCTGAATCATCCCGGCATTGTGCCGGTTTACGAATTCGGCCAGCACGAGAATACACACTATTTCTCCATGGGTTTCGTCGAAGGGCCCAGTCTGGCCGACTACGCCGCCGATAATCCGCTGGAGCCCCAGCAAGCTGTTGCGCTTGTCCATAAGATCGCTCAGGCAGTTGCTTATGCGCACGAGCATGGTGTCGTGCATCGGGATTTGAAACCCGCCAACATCCTGCTGGAACAGGGCGTCGAACCACGTATCACAGATTTTGGACTGGCCAAAAAGACCGACGAAGACGACGGACTGACAAAGGCAGGCTCCATAATGGGTTCCGTTTTCTTTATGTCACCCGAACAGGCTTTGGGAAAAATCGACCAGATCGGACCCCCTACCGACATCTACTCACTGGGTGCCATTCTCTATAAGTTGTTGACGGGTCGACCGCCCTTTCAGGCAGCCGGTGTAATGGAGACCATTCGGCAGGTCACTGATCACCAGCCGGTCCCGCCAAGACGCCTCAACCCGCGGATTCCCAGGGATCTGGAAACCATCTGCCTCAAGTGCCTGGACAAGGACCAGACTCGCCGATACCTCACCGCTGATGCTCTGGCCGACGACCTGCAGCGTTTTCAGGAAGGGCGACCCATCGAGGCCCGACCGATCAGTCGTGCAGCGCATTTGTGGCGCTGGTGTCGGCGCAATCCGTTGCCGGCCAGCCTGTCCGCCGGTTTGGCCATTGCGCTGTTGGCCGGTGTCTTTATTGCCGCCACCTTGTGGAACCGTGCCCAGTCCGAGCACCGACGCGCGCAGGACCAGCAACACATGGTGCAAGTGGTTTCCAATATGGTGTTGAAGAAATCTCTCGACGAAACGGAAGCGTGGATGAGGGGGTTCTTCTATCCGGTCGAACAGCAAATGCGAGTCGCCCAGGCATGGGGCGATCAAGGTTTACTAACCAGCGACGACCCGGATGATCTCAATCAATTAATGGTTCCGCTGATCGAAAATTTTCCTCAGATATCGTCGATGATGGTGGCTGACGATCGGGGGCGCGAGCATATGTTGCTGTGCGTCGAAAAGCGTAGGCCGGATACACAACTGGCTTCACGACAGTGGCGCTGTCGTTTAACTCAACGGGATGAACATGGCGATGAGGTTACGTGGATCGAGTGGAGTGATCAACAACCACAGCCGATTCAATCCACAGAAGATTTGCCCGACTATGATCCGCGTAAACGTCCCTGGTTTCAGGGTGCGGTTGAAAGCAGTTCTGAATCGGATGCAGAGACTGCCGCACCGGCAGCAATACACTGGACAGCTCCGTATGTTTTTTTTACCACAAAGGATCTGGGCATCACGGCGTCGATTCGGTTTTCCGGAAATAAAGATCGTGAGCAGGTGGTGGCGTCCGATGTGTTATTGGCCGACATAACGCGATTCACCAGTAACAAACGGCCCACACCAAATGGCAGTGTTCTGGTGCTGACGGAACAACAGGAAATGATTGGCTTGCCCGCAACGCCGCAATTCAAGGAAGCCAGTGACTGGAAACTGGCCTTTCTAAAACAGCCGGCCGAACTCGATCTGGACGTTGCGGCGGAGGCTGCGAGCATGGTCTCGTTTTCGGATTATGGTGCCCTGCAGATCAAACAGTTTCGCAGTAGTGGACAAGCGTGGTGGGTTGGCGCACGCCCTTTTCTTTTGGGCAACGACCAGGTGCTGTGGATTCTGGTCACGATCCCCGAATCCGATCTGCGTGATGATCTCACAGCAATCAATCAGGATTAGCTGGCCGGGCTCGTTCGCCCGGCAAATGCGCGGCAGTTGGGCTGCCGCACCATCCCAATGCCAGCGACGTGGCAGTTTCGGCAAGGTCCGGACAAGACGGTTTGCTGACTGCCGTCGGCACAATGTTTGCACCGGTTGTGATTGACTCTTTTTAGCTTGTCGATGCGGGGGCTCGGACTTGAGATCGCACAACGCACATCTCGTTTGGTTCAATTCCATCTTTTGGCTGCTGGCCGCGGTTGGTTTAGACACGGGTCATGTGCATGCCCAGTCAGTCCAGGAAACAGGCACTGATCAATCAGCGGCTAGTGATCAGGAAGATGCGGATTCGTTGCTGGAACAACTCCCGCGTGAGGGAGTTACTCAGTCGGATCTGGAATCGTCGACAACGGTAATGCAAGACCTGGTGGAAGGCCACATTAGCGAGGAGCAGGCCCGTTCGCGTCTGGTCAAGCTGGCCGACGGTAAACTGACCCGGTTTTTATCCAACCAGGTGTTTTGGCACTTTTTCCAACGAGCTGATCCAGGCGACTTTATCGATTCCCTCGAAGCCCGCGGCTTCACGACGTTGCGGCTCAAGGAGTTGGAATCTTCGATCAATTTCTATTTTCGCCCGCACACCGAGACTCGCATGGCACAGTGGGAGTTCCTTTCCAATACCCTGTTTATTCCGGTCGAATTCTGCCAGCCAGGCACAAACAAGATTCGCTCCGATCTGCAACCGCATGAAATCAATACACTCATTCATGAACTGGACCACGCCGACAAGGACTTGCGATACGACTTGTTACGAATGCGCGGCAGGAGCTTGCTGGACAAGATCCATGCCGGCATCTGCTGGGGCGCGATCTTGGGCCTTTTGGGCCTGATGCTAACGACCTTCCTCGGCAACCGCCATCGACTGCCACGGTTCCGATCACGCCCTGGCGAAGAGCGGCCTAACCGACTTGCATTCCTGACGCGTCCCCAAATTTCTCTGGGCATCCTGACGGGTTCGGTTGCGGGCGGTGTTTTGGTGGCATTGATCTTTCACTTGTTGTTGCCTGCCGAGTTCTCCGATCTGAGAACAATGGAGCGGCAAAACCGGAATCAAATTAAGCGCATCGGCAACATCATCAATGCCCATCCATTGCAGGCAGTGGATAACGAAACGGCAACCTCGGCGAGGCGTGACACCTTGCCAATTCGCATCCGCGGGACAATCGGCTGGGGTGTGCTTGGTCTCGTGGGAGGTGCTGCGCTCGGGTTGGCGCTGGCCTGGCTGGGACTTGGACCTCGGTTATTGGGAGAGCCGAGAATTCTCAAAACGCTGAGCGATCCGTGGGCCATGGCCGCGATCTGTGCACTGATTGGCTTACTCGGACTGGGGACCTTTGGTGCCTGGCAGACCAGCCGCTTTGGAAAATTTCGGGCGTGGGAGATTTCGGCCTACTATTCCGGTGATTGTGTCCAGCAGGTCCTCGAAGCACAGCGGGATATTGCCTATCACAACACCAAACTCCTGTATGGGCTTTCGCTGGAAGACCTGGAATCACTGCGACAACTTGACGAGCAGGGCCAAATGAAACTGTTTGTGCCAGCCCGCATGTACCATCCGCCAGCTTCTGGACCCGACCCGGGCGAAAACTCACTGACGCAACTGGAGTACGGCTTTCCAGGTCGTTTCCGTGAATTCGGAGTTGTCGAGCCCGGCTTCGCAGCGTGGTTTGTAGGGAAACGGATTGAATTTCCCTATGAAGAGCATCCGGGCATATTCAGAAAACTGTTCAATACATCTTTGGGTCTTGGAATGGATCGCATCACTCGGCATCGCGGTACACAGACCCTGAACTACCGCGGGCTGGCTGATTGCATGCAACATTCGTCATTACCTGATTTCGTAGAAATTCGTGAGCAGGTACGTAAAGCCCGTGCACAACGATTTACAGAGCTGGCCCGGGATGGTGCTGGTTAGGCTACCGTCTAATCCAGCAAAGACGTCCTGATTTTGATCTCAGAGGTTAGCGTGCGATGCACCGGGCATTTGCCGGCAATTTCCAGCAACCGTGAGCGTTGTGCCTCGTCCAGGTTTCCGGTCAACTGAATCTCGCTGTGAATCTGGTCCAGCATACCGGACTCGGTTTCACAATCGCTGCAGTCCCGTGCGTGAATTCGCTCGTGACGCAGGTTAATGTGCACGCCCTGCAAATCCATTTTTTTCCTTTCCGCATACATGCGGAGGGTGATGGATGTTCACGTGCCGAGGGCCGCAAGCAGGAACTCGTACGGCGTGGGTCCTCGGTCTGCGCCGCCCACCTGGCCGGGTTCGTCACCGTAAAATGTGTGTGATCCCGCTTCGACTTGTTGGGTGAATTTCGCACCGTCGACGGATGTAACAGTCACGCTTGCAGGCATTAAGTGATCTCCTTTGTGCGATCCATCTTTGTCATTGTCTGTGCTACTTTGGCGGGTTGACGAGGACGAGGACGAAGACGAGGACGAGGATTACTTATGGATGGTTGTCTTCGCCGTTAACCAGCACGTCCGTTCCGGGGCCGCCGAACAGCACATCCCAGTCGTCACCGCCATCAAGTTCGTCGTCACCTTCTTCGCCGGCGAGCAGGTCGTCGCCGACTCCTCCGAACAGCAAGTCGATACCAAACCAGCCAAACAAGCGGTCGTTACCGCTGTGGCCCCATGCCTGATCATCACCGTTGCCTCCGATCAACGTGTCATCGCCGTCGTTGCCAAACAGGTAATCGATCTGGTCGCCGCCGTGCAGCAAGTCGTTTCCTTCGTCACCGTACAGATGATCGATGTCGTTGCCGCCACGCAACTGGTCATTTCCCGCACCGCCGTACAGGAAATCGTCGCCGTTTCCGCCCCTCAGGATGTCGTTACCTTGCATGCCGAATAGCCGATCGAAGCCCAAATTGCCTTCAAGAATATCATCACCGCCATGTCCTTCGATGATGTCGTTCTCGTCACCGCCACTGATGCGATCCCGGCCACCGCCACCGAACAATCCATCGTGACCTGCGCCGCCAACGATCCGCGAAGGCAGTTGCAATGCGGTAGCGATAACCACCGAGTCGTTTCCACCGCCCAGATAGACGCCGAGTGATACGACTTCACTGGCCGCAAACCAGCGATTCGTATCGGGCAGGAAGTTCGCTGTGACGAAGATGCCCCCGGCTCCCGGGTAAATGTTGACTTCGTCGCCCGACGGCGTACCTACAACGTTCAGTCGTCCGCCAACCGCGTTGGCCCCCGTCACATAAGCCTTGACCCTATCGGTAACTTGATAACCGGCACTGTCCGTCAATGTCAGCGTGACGTTGTAATTGCCCCCGCGCGGGTAGGCGTAATCGGCATCGATCGTGTACTGGCCACCTGCCGAGGTGATGTTAGCTGCCTCAACAGTACCATCACCCCATGAGACGATCGCAGTGAAACTGTCACCCGGGTCGACATCGAAAAAGCTGCCACTGAATGAGACTGTGACACCTTCGTCCACCGCCAGGTCGATTACCGGCGCTGTGGTCGACAGGCTTTGCAGAACGGGCGCGGAGTAAGTCGCTGCATCGAAGGCAGCCAGCAGTGCATCGACGACATCCGCAGATGTCGGGGCGTTGAAAGCCATTCCACGATTGTTGCCCGCAATATCGTCAAAGAAATCGACCGTTTGCGAATCGGTTCCGATCGAAACAGTGAAGATATCAATGGAGCCATGATCAGCGTCGGACGCTGCCTGATCGACCGTTGATTGCGTAAATCCGGTCATGGGTTCAGGATCGTGACCGGGCGCGTCACCGACGAGGAAGATCGCCTTGCGCACCCCGTCGCCACGCCACAGCCCCAACGAATCAGCTTCGATCGAGTGCATCAACGCCGAAAAAACGGAGTCAGAAAAATCGCCGCCGTCGCCAATGTCGAGATTCTGGATAGCGTCGTCGATGAATTGCGGGCTGGATGAAAAACTGGCAACGTCCTGGAATGTATAGTCGCCGCTACCGCCGTAAGGGCTGACCGCAAAGTCCCGGTAATCCACGACAGCGATGCGTACGTCGGTGTTTCCGTCGAGCTGAAAATTCGCATCGAGTTGGCTAACAAGGTCAGCGGCGGATGACTTGATCGCCGAGATATCGTCTGCCATGCCGGACGTGGTATCGACAACGAGAATAGCGTCCAGACGTTTGGCCGCTCCGGTCCCGAATTCTGTGGCTGGTACGGGGACCGAATATCCTGGATAGGAACCGGGCTGCCCGCCGCGCGTAACAAAAATGGTTGACGGATCGGCAACGTTCGTGCCGGTTAATTGCAACAACCCGGCGACATATGAGTTGGAGTTGAACCCGCCCTGCGTCTCGGGAAATAGCTGGTACTGCAAATTGTCCTGATAAGCTGCCGATCGACTGATCAGTTCATTAACCCACGCTCGGGAATCAGCGAACTGTAGCGGTTGTGTGAGTGTGAAACGCTCATTCGCAGGATGCACGTCGATATCGAAGTTGCGGTTAAAAGTGACTTCGAGTTTGCCGTCACCATTCTGCGCACTGCCGAGCGACAGGGCCCATGAACCATCAGTTCTTAACGTGAAC
>JBPCVB010000680.1:0-3644 GCA_051010855.1 Pirellulaceae bacterium
GTCGAGGACTGTCGGCTGAAGCCCGAATTGCTGCAAAAGATTCATGCGTTGCTTACCACATGCGGTGCCAAACTGGTTTGGGTCGTTACGCTTGAGCCCCAGGGCCAATGGTCACCGCCGATTTCACTGGGTGGCCCGGGCGGTGACGTCCCTTCTGGTCTGGACGAAATGGTCAAGGCCTGCGCGACGCAGGCCATTGAATGTGCGTCGCTTCGTTTTGTAGAACCTTCTGCGTTACCGGGACACGTCATGATGGCGACTCCGGTTGGCACCGGCAAAAACATCTCTGACGTGTTGATTGGACTATTCCCGTCAGCGTTGCCTCAGGGAGTCAACGCCGACTGGGTCCTGTTAACCGCGGCGGATGCGGTGGCCAAATGGCAACTGAAACGCCGCGCACATTCCTCTCAGGAACAGCTGGCCAGTCTGTCCAGTTTTGTCAATCTGACCGCTGCCTTGAACCAAACGGACAATCGGTTACAGGCTGGTGTCACGCTGGTCAACGAACTCAAGAGTTCCATTGCCACTGAGCAGGTTATGCTGTTGTTGCGTAATGGACGCAACGGCGCTTTTCGGCTAGCCGCCATGGCCGGCGTGGAATCGTTTGACCGCCAATCCGCTACCACCCAGGCCGTCGAGGCCACGACCCTGGGCGCCGAAGATGAACCGGTCTTCTGGTATTGCTCGGACGCCGCCAACGAACAATCCGGCGTGGCTACGCTCGGAAACCTGCAAAACTTCTGCACCACATTTGACGTTCCGGGCTGTGCCCTGTTGCCGTTGAAGAATGTCGAAGGTCAGGTGTTCGGCTGGCTGTTGCTGGGCATGGCGGCGCACCAAACCGCCAGCGTGCAGATGGAAAAACACTTCACGCAAATCGGTGCTCTCGTTGCCGGCCAGCTGGAAACCGTACTCAAGTCCCAAAGGACATTGACGAAAGTCTGTGCCGACAACCTCCGCCAGACGCTAAAAAAACAATGGGCACGCAAGCTGGGCGTGGCAGCCCTGCTGGCCTTGCTGATTCTGTGCATTCCCATGCGATACAAGATTCCCTGCGACTGCCAGTTGCAGCTGACCCGTCGCCGGTTTGTCGCTGCCCCGTACGAAGGAGTACTCGACAAGACACTGGTTAGCAGCGGCGATGTAGTCACAGCTGGTCAGCTACTGGCGCAAATGGATGCGCGACAGCTGCGCATGCAACTTTCGGGACTGACCGCCGATCTGGAAAGCGAACGCAAGCGACGCGATTCGGCATTGGCACGCGGCAATGTCGCTGAATCACAAATCGCGCGATCCGAGATGGCGCGACTTGAGTCCGAGGTTCAGTTGCTCAACGATCGTTTGCAGAACACGGAGATTCGCAGCCCCATTGCCGGCGTCGTCGTCAGTGGCGACCTCGACAAGGCAGAAGGTGCTCCCATGGAAACGGGTCAAAACCTGTTCGAGGTGGGCCCACTGCAGCGGTTGCTCGTCGAAGTCAATATTCCGGAGAACGAAATTCAGTACGCCAGGGCCGGCATGAACGTCAAGTTCGAGTTCCCTGCTTTTCCGTTTCGTACTTTCCAGGGCGAGATTGTTCGTATCCACCCGCGTGCCGAGGTGATCGAGGATGCCAGTGTCTTTGTGGCGGAAATCGCCCTGGACAATGAATCAGGTGAGTTGCGTCCCGGTATGAAAGGCCGAGCCAGAGTCGTGGCCGACCGTTATCCGCTGGGCTGGAACCTGTTTCATGGTGCCTTTGAACACGCGCGATTGTGGCTCATTTGGTAAAGGATGAGCCATGATCAACGAACCTCAGGCAACTCCTGCTGTCGTGCAAGCCGCCGATCAACAATGGCTCGCCATGTCTCCCTGTTTGCGCAAGGAACTGGGTGTCGACCTGCGTCGACACAAGGACAGCCTGGTCGCCGTCATTGAAGATCCGGTGCGATCCAAGTTCTTCCAGATCGGTGTTACGGAGTATCACTTCATTACGCTGCTGGATGGACAACGGACGGTTCAGCAGATTATTGAGGACATGCAAAGTGAACGCGGCTATGAGGATTTTGGTGAACCAGCAGCTCAAGCCATTATCAGCTGGCTCTCCAGCATGAATTTGCTGGACGCGGCACTGAACACGCAGCGATTGTGTCAGGCTGCCCAGGCAGTGGAAAATCAGCGGCTGATGGGACTGCTCAACCCCGTCAGCTTTCGTGTCAATCTCGTTAATCCAAATAAGACCCTGCAAAAAATTACGCCATGGCTGGGCTGGGTGTTTACTCCGTTGGCATTGCTCGCGTGGCTAGTTACAAGCGTTGTGGCGTGGATCCTCATCTCATCAGACTATCAACGATTTTGTGACGCTGCGGTCGGAATTCTCGCACCCGAACGATGGTTGTGGTTGCTGATTGTATGGGTTGTCCTCAAGATCATTCACGAAACAGCGCACGGGGTCGCTTGCCAAAAATATGGAGGCGACGTGCCTCAGGCGGGATTGCTGATTCTGCTGTTAGCGCCGCTTGCGTTTGTCAACGTAACTTCGTCGTGGAGATTTGCCAGCCGATTTAAGCGGATGGTCGTTTCTGCGGCGGGCATGTACCTGGAATTGTTCGTGGCCTTTATCGCGGTGATTGTCTGGGCCAACACGGGCTCAGAATGGCTTTCCGATCTGTGCTACAACGTCGTTGTGATGGCCGGGATTTCTACCGTCCTGTTTAATGCCAATCCGTTGATCCGATTCGATGGCTATTATTTGCTGGCTGACTCTCTGGGCGTTGTCAATTTGTATGGCAAGGGCCAAAACTGGTTCGGCAACCGGCTGCGTCATTTCGTATTCGGATTTCCGCTGGATACCAACATCTGCCCGCCTTCTGAAATACGGGTTGTGGCGGCTTACGGCATTTGCGCTTTCGTCTGGCGCATTATTTTGAGTGTCAGTTTGTTGCTGGTGGCCAGCACACTGCTGGGTGGCTTCGGACTGGTACTGGCCGCGGTCGGTGGCGTGTTCTGGATTTGGATGCCGCTGGCCATGAACTTCCGAAAAATACGCACTGCGGCCGCTACCGATCCCATCGACAAGCGTCGGCTAACGCTGGTTTCAACCGGCTTCGTTCTGTTGGTACTTACCTGCTTTTGCTGGTTGCGTGCCCCGGCAACCACACGCGCTCCGGCTTTGGTCCAGTTCAAGGACGAACAGATCCTGCGTGCTGCGACCGACGGATTTGTTCGCCAGATTCATGTCGCTGACGGCGAGCGAGTTGACGAAGGTGCGGTTCTGCTAAGTCTTGAGAATCCTGAATTGCTGCAAGAACTGGAATCCCTCAAGCGATCGGCGGAATCAGCAGCGATACAGGCCCGCATCCATCGCAATCGCAAGGAAATATCTTTACAGCAGGCGGAGCTGGCCAAGTTGCAGTCCATTAACGAACAGATTCGTGAAAAACAGGCACAAGTTGATCAACTGATATTGGTAGCTCCGTTTGACGGAATGGTGTTCAGTCGCGAACTTGAACACATGAAAGGCGCGTTTGTCCACCAGGGTGATGTGCTGATGCACTTCGCAGACCCAGGCCAGAAACAGATTCTTGTTTCCATTGGCCAACAGGAAATCGAAGCAGTGAAGGCCCAACCAGATCGACCCGTACGCATCGTATTTGCAGGGGCAA
>JBPCVB010000681.1:0-3861 GCA_051010855.1 Pirellulaceae bacterium
CCAGCCCTCGACTACCGTGTGTGACAGGCGACACGTAACATCAGACAGGCTGAACTGCCCTGCTGCAGTGACCGCACTGCCAAGTCGAGTCCGCGGGAGTCGAACCCGCACCCTCGTGGTCCCAAACCACGCGTGCTCCCATCTGCACCTCGACTCGATATTGTGTTTTCCTTCCTCTTCCCTCGCGTCTGCATCAAGCACCTCGTGGGGGAGTCGAACCCTCCATCTGCGGATTGAAAGCCCGCTATCCTGCCGTTAGAAGAACGAGGCGTGTTTTCAGGGAAGCGGGTTGGGGCGCGAGGACCGAGGAAGGCTAACCAATTCCTCTCTCCTCTTCCCTCTCTCCTCTCTCCTGTTCAGTGGCTCGGGAGGCGCTCGAATCCTCGTCTCCTGGTCTTCAGCCAAGTGCTATACCGTCTCAGCTACCGAGCCAGTTTTGATTGTGAAACTCGCAGAGTTCCGACCGCAAAAGACACAAAAAAACCCGTTGTCGTGTGACACCGGGTGTTGCAGATGCAAATTCAAACCAGGTATCACGGATCTCGATTCAGACGCACCTCGATCGGGAGCCATTGATAAGCATCAATGCCAAATCGATCTTTCATGCTGGCTGAACACGCGACCAACGCGAAACGATTGCGGATCGCCCCTCGCCGGTCGGATTTCGTGCCTGGTAAATAAAACATCATCGAAAGCTAAATCCAATAAATGGAAGTGGTTTTGGTTGTATCGTCGTGGTACCTGTTATCCGGGTACACTTCTGTAGACGACTCAATGTCCAGATGGTTCGCCCGCCCGCTGCCAATATTGGCGAATCGCCGAAAAATTTTGGCTAACGGGCCGTGTCGATCTCGATATCATCGATCCAGACCGTACCCTCGTCACGACAGGCGATCACCAGTGAAAGCAACTCACTGTCAGCCGTGAATTCACCGGTCAGTTGCTGCCATTCATAGTCACCGGCGGGAATTGAAATGATGTGCTGGCTGGCCTGATCGTCGGAATAGATGCCCAGCGTATTGCTGCGAGCAGCGCGAGCCCGGGCCCACACACTGACACGATATCGCTGGCCCGGGGTCACAGGAATTTGCTGCACCATCAGCGACATTTCTTCGTCACTGTCCGGGCTGCGGTCGCTGTTGACCCGAAAACTGCCGATGCCGGAATGTGATTGATGGATGTCACGCCCCGCGTTAGTCCAGAAGCGCTCCTTGATTTCCCAAATTCGTGGTGACCCGCGTCGCGATTCGCCCCAGCCGTGGGCCAGCTCGATCTCGAACCCGCCATTGACCAGTGCCGGTCGGGTGATCAGGAGATCATCCTGATCCGGCCGAAACCAGGGTGCGATGAAATCGGCATGTTGCTGAATGTCGGCCGCCAATTCAAGGTTGCCTGCGCGACGCACCGCTTCATCAAAGGCCGTCAAATCGATCGACAGGTCGGCGGCAATCGCAGCCTCGTAATGAGCTTGCGCGTCCGCGGCATCCTGTTGCAACACGGCGATCGTCGCCAGGGCCAGATCCGACCATGCCAGTTGCCAGTCCATCTGGGCGCTGACCAGCGAATCCTCAAACGCCTTGCTGGCCTTGTCGACATCACCGGCGGCCTGCCACGCCTGACCCAGCCGGTAGTGAGTACACCAGTAGTCCGCGCCGTCGCTAATCGCTTGTTGCAGATCGGTACGGGCATCTGCGTTCAGGTTGTCTACTTTCAATTCGATCAACGCCTTGATGGCCCTCGATTCCACATCATCGGAATTCATCTCGAGTGCTTCATCAATGCGTTCAGTCGCCTTATCGACGTCGCCCTTCCAGAGATGCACGGCGGCAGCCATCCGTGTGGATTCAATCGTGAACTGGGATGCGTCCTTTTGTTGCTTCTCCCATTTCAGAATATCGGGCCAAATCCACTTACCCAGTATTGTGGCAAAATGGTGACTGCGAACTTCATCGAGATAAGGCCGGTTGAACACGGAATGGGTGTAGGTGTTGGCAATCTCCTCCACTCCACTGACGGCCCGCAACACATAGGCCTTGTCACGCAGGAATTGCGGATGATTTGGCGCGATTGCTTCGGCCCTTGCGATATCCAGCACGGCGTTCTTGAAAAACAGGTTTCTTTGCTCCTCACTGCTAACGACCCAGGCCATGGAGGTGTAAGCCAGAGCCCGGCTGCTGTAGGCCAGCCAACCGTTCTTGTTTATGCCAACGGCGTGCGAATAGGTGCGGATCGCTCGCTGGTATGCATCAACTATTTTTTGTCGTTGTCCGTCATCATCTTCCTCCAGCGGCATTTCCCAGGCATCGTCCAGCTGATTCTTTCCCGCAAACACGGCCAGCCAATACCATTGGGGAATGTTTGCGATACCGTCCAGCAGCAAGGCATCAGCAACCGTTTCAGGGTCTTGCCTACCCAAAAAGGCTCTCATTACAAGACGATTGTCTGACGCATGGGTGTCGAGGATGGAACCGATCATGGCCGCGTCTGAGGCGTTCTCGGCGCTTTTCATCGGCAACTGGAAGTCATCCTCTCGCTTCAGTACCTTGTTTCCCACAAACAAAATGAAACGCAACATCGTCGAAGGGCGATAACGAATCGCCGCCTGCGCCGCAAACATCGAACTACGCAAACTTTGCCGGCTTTTTGTGTCTGCCGTACCCAGCAACAATTTCAACAACCAGGGAAAACTGAAATCTTCTTCGGTCAGTTCGGCGAACCGCATGGTCGACCACATGCCCCACAATCGATACGTTTCCTGACGCAGGAACTCAACTTGTTCCGGATTCATGTCGTCCACGGGCAAATGATTCCACCAATCCGGATGTTCCATGATTCCCAGCCGACGCACAGCCGTCTGCGCATAAATGGCTGCCTTGGATATCTGATCGTGGTACAGGGCTTCCTGTGCAACCGCCGCGAGGTCGTAAGCTTCGACAACCGTCCGCAATCGTTCCGCGCGTGGGGCCACTCGTTGGTAAACATCAGCCAATTCCGGTTCGTCGGCCACCAGTTCCGTACTTTGCTCGAAAAACTGCATGGCGGATTCAAACCGGTTTTCCCGCAGTTGCAACAGACCTGCGTTTTCCGCTTGCTCGGCGGCATCCAGAATCTCCGCCAACCGCGCCACTTCGGCAGCCTGTGCGTTGGCATAAATGATGGCTCCGACGATCGAAGCCGCCAAGGCAAACAGAGCGGCGACTGCCAATCCGGTGGCCAGTGTGCGGTTCTTTTTGATCCAGCGGCGACAACGTATTCGTATTGGCTCGCGATACACAGAAACCGGTTCGTCCGCCATGAACCGCTCGACGTCCTCGGACAACGCTTCCACGTTTTCGTATCGATGCTGTGGATCACGCTGCATCGCGCGCAGGCATATCGCTTCCAGCGCACCGGGAACTCCGTTGTCAATCGAACGTGGCCGGGGGAATCGTCCGGCGCGAACGTCCTCCAGCACTTCCATGATGGATTTGCCGCCGGTAAAAGCAGGTTGGCCTACGATCATGTGGTACAGCATAGCTCCCAGCGAGTAGATATCGCTGTGCCTGCCGATGCGATGAAACTCGCTGCCCGCCTGTTCCGGAGGCATGTACGCCGGGGTGCCTGTTACCGAACCGCGAATCGTTTCGATCGATTCCTGCGGAGAGAGGATGTCTTCGTCGGTCCAGTTTTGCTGAACGGAAGTTGTTTCGTGCGAGTCGACACTTGCCAGGCCCCAGTCCAGTACGATGGTCTCACCGAAACTGCCGACCACGACGTTTTGCGGCTTGATATCGCGATGCACGACGCCTCGGGCATGGCAATAATCGATCGTATTGCACACATCCAGAAACGAACGCAACAAATTTTGCTCGGCAACCGACC
>JBPCVB010000682.1:0-6782 GCA_051010855.1 Pirellulaceae bacterium
AACTCGCACTGCGTCAGTGCGAACGTCGCTTTCTATCATGGCTAAACCGCAAGCCATTTCAAGTCAGCTTGGAGAATAGACAGCACTCACCGGCCAAATGTTCATTCGTCGGCCATATTCCGCAAACATCACCCGAAAAAAACCGGCGTCTGCGAAGAAAACGTGAATGACCGTCTTACTGGCCGTTCCTTTTTTCAACCGCCTTTTGTTCTGAAGCCTGGTACTTGACCAGGACTCCAACCTTCGTGAAAACAACCGCTTGATCCAGCGCTCCACCAGCCATTTGCAGGGACCGGTCATGGCCAGATACATCACTGAATTCATCGGTACATTCTTTCTCGTTTTGACTATTGGTCTGTGTTCCATCTATGTCGGCGCAATCATGCCTCTGCTGACGCCCCTGGCAGTTGGTTCGATCCTGATGGTGATGGTGTACATGGGAGGTCATGTTTCCGGAGCGCATTACAACCCCGCCGTTACGCTGGCCTTGTTCATTAACGGAGACATGAAGTCGTCCGATTTGATACCGTACTGGGTCGCGCAACTGGGCGGCGCCATCGTGGCAGCGATGGCTGTCAGCCTGAGTGGTCCAGTGGCCTCACCAGAGTTGATCGAATCGGGACTCGCCTCACCTGGACTTTCACTACGGTACTTTGGGCCCGCTCCCGCTGATGGCTACAGCCTGTTAACCCCTGGTGTCTGGATGGCCGAAGTCCTTTTTACATTCGCCTTGATGCTGGTGATCTTTAACGTGGCCGTTTCCAGGGCCACCAAAGGCAATTCGTACTACGGTTTGGCCATTGGATTTACGGTCGCGGCAGGAGCGTTTGTTGTGGGTGGTATTTCCGGTGCCGTGTTTAACCCGGCGGTGGGCACCGGCCCCAATCTGGTCATGGCAACGTTGGGTGGCTCGCCGGAGGCTCTGGTGAATATCATCTTGTACATCGTGGCACCGATCGCTGGTGCACTGCTGGCAATCCCGGTTTTTCGATTGCAGGAGAGTACAGTGACCGAACAGCAAGAGGCAAGCGAATAGGCGCGGAAATGATTCAGCAGGTTAGCTGGCCAGCTTCGCCAGAATCTCTTTCATGAACTTGGCTGCAACCGTCGCCGTTACCCCGTTGATGTCACGAGATGGGTTAAGCTCCACGATATCGGCCCCGACAAGGTCGACATCCAGGCCCTGGATGATGGAGATGACTTCGCGAGTTGACATGCCGCCCGGCTCGTAGTGACTGATGCCGGGGGCAAAGGCCGGATCGAGTACATCCAGATCAAGTGTCAGGTAAACCGGACCGTCAAACTCGAATCGCATCTCGCGATGCCACTGGTTCATGGGGATGACTTCCACGCCAAATCGGTCGGCTTGTTCCTGTTGATGCCGGTTCATCGTGCGAATGCCGACTTGTGCTAATCGCCTAATCAATCCGTCTTCCAGCGCCCGGGCCATGGGCGTAGCGTGTGAAAATCGGTTACCGTCCAATTCGTCATACAAATCTGGATGGGCGTCCAGGTGCAACACGTTTAGCTGCGGGTATTGTTGCGAGTAACCACGCAGGATCGGCCATGAAATCGAATGGTCGCCGCCAAGTGAAAGCACCCGATGTCCCTGAGCGACCAGATCGGCAATTGTCGTTTCGATCTTCTCCCGCGCAGCTTGTCCCGACCCGGGATTGATATCACCGGCGTCGCGAATTCGTTCGTGATCTCCAACATCAATGCCGGATTCACAGAACGTGTTGGATGCCGCGCTGCGGAACGCGTTACGGATGCTTGTGGGCCCGGCCGCACAACCGGCAAGGAACGACGACTGTTCGTCATACGGTACGCCAAGTACCGAAACCGTTAACGTCATGACTGGAATAATCCCCCGTATTGCCAACAGGCAGTAACCAGCGAGCCCGGATTAGATTGAATCCGGCTAGTCCGTGAAGACAGGAATTCTAGCGTTTGGTACACAGCTTCTGCCAGGCTTTCGGACAAAACGGACTCATGCCAAACCAGGTCAATCGTTCGGCGCCAACCAAATCATTGCCAGGCAACGTGTGCCGCGATGTTCCAGCGGTTAGGATTGTAGCAGTGCCCTGAGGGCTTGCTGACAAGACATTCCCAACGAACTGGCAGACTCATGAATCCGCGATCCCTGGTCGTCGCTTTCCTGATCCCATTTATCTTCAGCACCTGTTCCAGTGCCCAGGATGCAACGGCGCCACGCGAATTCTACGAGGTGCGCGTCTACCAGGTCTTCGATTACGAGAAGCAGGCCGCGTTGCACGAATTCCTGCGCAGCGCTTATCTGCCGGCGCTGGAACGATTGGGCATCGATCGAGTCGGCGTGTTCTCCAATATGAAGGACGAGAACGATCACTCAGTGTTCATGTTGATCCCCTTTCGAGATGTTCAACAATTCACCACGTTGCGGGAACAGCTGCAACAGGATGCCGAGTTTGCCGAGGCCGAGGCCGCTTTTGGCGATCGTGCGGTCGATGATCCGGTATTTACGCGCATTGAAAGCCGCTTTATGCGGGCCTTTGCCAGCATGCCTGTCATGGAATTGGCGGACTACTCAACTAACAAGACCGACCGGATTTTTGAATTGCGGCTGTATGAAAGTCACACCTCTGATCACGCGCGACGCAAGGTCCAGATGTTTGACGCAGGCGAAACACAGCTAATGCGTGACGTAGGCATGGGGCCCGTGTTTTTTGGCGAAACCCTGATCGGTCCCACGGTGCCAAATCTGGTCTACATGCTGAGCGCCGAAAGCGAAGACGCTCATAAACAACACTGGCAGGCATTTCTCGACTCACCACGTTGGGCAGCCATGAAGGACTTGCCGGAATACAAGGATACGGTGTCAAAAATTCGTAACTGGTACCTCGTCCCTCTGGATTTTTCGGGCATTTGATGCTGTCTCCCTGTTCGATGTTTGCCATTCAGTCGCATGCTTTGTTGACGCTATGCCTGAGCTTGATGATTGCCGCATCCGCGGGTTGCGCCTCCACGGAATCGGACAAGACACTCACCGTGTTTGCGGCGACCAGCACGATCGATGTCATGACAGAGCTGCTGTCGGAGTTTGAGCAAGGTCGCGATCAGAACGTCAGAACCAGCTACGGTTCTTCATCGTCGTTGGCGTCAATGATCTTGCAGGGAGTTCAAGTCGATTTGTTTTTGTCCGCAAACGTTGATTGGGCGAATCGGGTGGAAGAGGCATTGCGCAGTCGCGGAGTTGATTGCGAAGGCGTCGATTTGCTGTCGAATCGTCTGGTGCTTGTTGTCCATGAAGATCACACTCGCTCGCCGCTTGTCGACGACGCGTTAAGGTCACTCAAGGACTTGCCGTCTGCCGGCTTCAACAAAATCGCGGTAGCCGATATGGCTTCGGTACCCGCGGGGATTTACGCAAAACGGGCTTTGCAAAACGCAGAAGTGTGGGAGGAAATCCAGGGTCGACTTGTTACCGCCGCCGACGTGCGAGGCGCGCTTGCTCTGGTGGAGTTGGGAGCGGCGGAGGCAGCGATTGTGTATGCCACGGATGCAGCAGCCAGTAGCATTGTCCGCGTCGAAATGAAGATTCCTGATTCTGAACAACCGGATATCCGTTACCGGATCGTTAGCGTCGCCGACCCGACGCAAAAAATGCGAGAAGCCGATTTGTTATGTTTCATCGAATCACCAGCAGCAGCCGAGGTCTTCCGTCGACATGGCTTCGTCCCCCTCCTGACCGGGTCCACTGATTGAGGTACAGCGTGAGTGTCCATGATTGGCAAGCGATCTGGCTGAGTTTGCAAGTGGCGTTGCTGGCTGCCACTCTCAGTTTGCCGTTTGCGATCGCCGTGGCGTGGTGGTTGGCGCGAACCGAACACCCGCTGCGGTGGCTTGTCGAGACCGTCGTCAATTTACCGCTGGTTTTGCCGCCGGTGGTCACAGGGTTTTTGTTGCTGGTGCTGTTCGCGCCGCTGGGTCCTATTGGCATGCTGTTGCACCGATTTTTTGGTATCTCGGTTGTCCTGACCTGGCACGCAGCGGTGCTGGCCGCAGCCATCGTCAGTTTTCCGCTGGCGGTTCGAGCAATTCAGGTGGCGTTTCAGCAATCGGATCGCCGACTGGAAATCGCTGCGCGAACGTTAGGAGCAAGTCGTTGGACCAGTTTTATTCGTATCTCGCTGCCATTGGCCCGTACGGGTGTGCTCGCCGGTTGGCTATTGTCATTCGCCAGAAGTCTGGGTGAATTTGGCGCGACCATTATGGTGGCTGGCAACATCGCCGGTGAAACCAGGACGATTCCGCTGGCCATCTATTCACACGTCAATTCCGCGGAAGGAGCACGATATGCCTGGCCGTTGGTGATCGTTTCCATTCTGTTGTCGTGCGTGGCACTGGTTATGGGAGGCTGGATCGAACGTCGTGCTACGCGTCGCAGATCTGCAAACGGCAACGCCACATGAATCTGAATTTCCAATGTCGACATCGCTACGCCGACGGGTTCGAGTTGGACGTTGAATTCACAACGGACCATGACTGCACCGTGATTTTTGGCCCTTCCGGCAGCGGCAAGACTTCGATTTTGTCAATAATTGCCGGTACGGTCCTTCCAGATTCAGGACGCATTGCACTCGGTGACCATATTTTGCTGGATCGGGGTCAGGATATTTGTTTGCGACCGGAGCGACGGGGCGTGGGTTACGTATTTCAGGAGCCTTTGTTGTTTCCGCACCAGACCGTTGCTGCCAATCTGGAATTTGGCAAGCGTTATCGGGCTGAACAAAGCCGCGATATCGACATTGATCGAGTTGCCGAAGTTCTCGAGATTGGTGACCTGATGACTCGCATGCCCGACACGCTGTCCGGCGGCCAGCGACAACGTGTGGCATTGGGTCGGGACGTGGCCAGCGGACCCGACCTGCTGCTCATGGATGAACCGATCGCGTCACTGGATGAAGGCCTCAAGTTGAAAATTCTCGCATGGCTGGAACGGGTCATCGATGAATGGGAAGTCCCTGTCCTGTATGTCACTCACTCACATGCCGAGGTCAGTCGGCTGGGGCGTCATGTGTTGTTGATCGAGTCGGGCCGTGTGATCGCCGGTGGCGAGCCGCTGGAGATTCTCTCGCGAGTCGAATCGCTCGGACAACTGGATCTGAAAGCTCCCCTGAACCTGTTGCGAATCGACAAGCTGACGGAGGAATCGGACGCGACTTACGCCTGGATCGGCGACTCGCGTTTGATGGTTAGTCCGCAAACGACGAAGTCACCATCCCGGGAATTTATTCAGTTTGCTCCGGCCGATGTGCTGGTCAGTCGCGAGGTGGTTGGAGGGACGAGTGCACGAAACGCTTTGCAGGGCACCATACGTGATATCGTGCCTGTTGGCAGTTCGCGGTTGGTGGCCATCGACATCGGACAGATCGTGTGGGCTGCGTTAACGCAGCAGGCCGCCGACGAACTGAATCTGGCCATCGACCTGCCGGTGAGATGCCTGATCAAGGCCCATAATGTGCGGCTGATCAATTGATGGCGGCGTGGTCCGATTTGAGACGCACTCTGGTCGGAACGCAACTGGCGGCCCTGACCTTGCACGATTAGAATCCGGGCTCCATTCCCGATGGCTTGCGAGTTCAGCGAGGTCGACGTGCGTGTTCTTCAATCGATGATTCGTGTGCTGCCTGCTCTGGCAGTATTCGTCTGTTTCGCCGCCTTGGTGCCATGGGTGAACGGGCAAACGCCCGGTTCACGGGACGCACTTCCGGACCAGCCCAATATCGCACCCGTCGCCACCTCCGCTCCGCAAGCCGAAACAGCTGGCTCAACCGATGAAGCGGAAAAGAAATCGCTGGCGGACCAGCAGATTGACCAAATCGAAGAGCTTTTTCCAGACGACAATGGCCTGGTTGACGACATCGAAAAGGTCATCAAAAGACGCCATTCGCATGCGCTGATCCAGAACGACGCCATCATCTTTGGGATTCTTTGCGTCATGCTGGGGCTGATCTTTTATACGTCCAATATCAAGACCGGATTCTGGGGCACCTTTTACAAGATCGTACCCATGCTGCTGGTCTGTTATTTCTTGCCTTCATTACTGACGTTCTTCGAAATCGTCGATCACAGGAATTCAAACCTGTATTTCGTGGCCACACGTTACTTGCTGCCGGCGACGCTCGTCTTGTTGACGCTCAGTATCGACCTGAGAGAGATATTCCGACTGGGGCCAAAGGCTCTGGTGATGTTCCTGACAGGAACGGTTGGCGTGATTCTTGGCGGACCGCTGGCCGTCATCATCGTCTCTTATATCGCGCCTGAAATCATCGGCGTCGATGGTCCAGAAGCTTTATGGCGGGGCCTCAGTACCGTAGCTGGCAGCTGGATCGGCGGTGGCGCCAATCAGGCGGCGATGCAGGTCATCTTTATGACACCACCGGAAGGTGCCAGCGATTCCATGAAGACCAATCTGGAAGACCTGTACAGCGTGATGGTGGCGGTCGATGTGTTTGTGGCCGAAATCTGGATGCTGTTTCTGCTGCTTGGTGTCGGCAAGGCCGAATCGATCGACCGGTTCCTGAAGGCCGACGCCTCCAGTATCGAACGTCTGCAAAACAAGATGGAAAAGTTCAGTTTGAGCGTGGCCCGCATCCCGACCGCAACCGATTTAATGGTGATCGCCGCGCTTGGATTCGGAGCAACTGCCGTTGCCCACTGGGTCGGCTCCGGCATTTCCGGTTACGTGTCATCCACGATCGACGCCAATGAGTCGTTGCAGTTTCTCAAGGACCTGGGCC
>JBPCVB010000683.1:0-3176 GCA_051010855.1 Pirellulaceae bacterium
ACCCGAAACTCGCAATTCCTGTGGTTGAGAGAACAGGCGATGACATCATCACACGACGACAAGGCAGCCGCGGCCGACGCGGAATCAATGGACATTCGTGTAGTCGATGAACAGGACGTTTCCACCAGTGACGAAGTAACCGGCATCCACTCCGTGGAGCAAGAATTCGACCTCAACGATTTCGACGACGAATTCGACGACGATTTTGAGGCCGAGACAGCGGGTGAATACGAGATGGACGACGACGAATATGCTCGGCAACTGGCCGACATGGTCGACTTTGAAATCGAAGGACTCATCGACGACGACTCTGCGGACGAAGACGATATGGATCGAGAGGAGGCCGGGGAGGAATAGCGGCGAGGTCGCGAACCGCGGCAATCCGCGATTGTCCAGATTCAGGGCAAATGCCACAATGTTTGGTTTGCCCAACGCCATCTGAATGACAACGCGGAAATGCCCATGTTCAAGCCGGTCGAAAAACAGTTCAGCTTTCCCAAACAGGAGGAGCGGATCCTCAAGTTTTGGAAAGACCGGCAAATCTACGAAAAATCACTCGCCCAGCGCGAAGGCTGCGAGGACTTCGTGTTCTACGAAGGACCGCCGACGGCCAATGGCATGCCACATCCAGGTCACTGCCTGACACGCGCGATCAAGGACCTGTTCCCGCGTTACCAAACGATGCGTGGCAAACACTGCCCGCGCAAAGCCGGCTGGGATACCCATGGATTGCCGGTTGAAGTCGAGGTGTGCAAGGAGCTGGGCATCCATTCAAAGGAGGAAATTGAGGAATACGGCATCGAACCCTTCATCCAGCTTTGCCAAAAAAGCGTTTGGCGGTATATGCAGGAATGGGAACGACTGACCGAGCGACTCGGCTTCTGGATGCACTTGAACGAGGCCTACGTTACCTACCACCAAAGCTACGTGGAGTCGGTTTGGTGGTCGCTGAAAAACCTCTTTGATCGCGATCTTCTGTACCAGGGACACAAAATCGTGTGGTGGTGGGCTCAGGGTGGCACGGCATTGAGTGCCGGAGAAGTGGGCGGCGGTTACCGGTCAGTAGCCGACCCGAGCGTATTTGTGCTGTTTCCGCTAGTTGAACAGGACAACACCTCCCTGCTGGTTTGGACCACGACGCCATGGACCTTGCCCAGCAACCAATTCGCCGCGGTCAACAAGGACATTGAGTACGCGAAAGTCTACGATTCCGAACTGGACACCCACATTGTGATGGCGGCTGAACTTGTCCAGGCCATCAGCGACAAGGTGAAGCGCGAACTGGAAGTCAAAGAGACTTTCAAGGGTTCGGAGTTGCTGGGCCAGCGATATGAGCCACCGTTTGACTTTTACTACGCCACAGACGGTGACACGACTGGTGAGCTGAAAGACGGTGGTTCCCAACACATCGCGTGGCGCATCATCGAGGCCGATTTCGTGACCACCGAAAGCGGCACGGGCGCGGTCCATCAGGCACCCGCGTTCGGTGAAGTCGACTATGACGTGCTGGTTGCCGAACAGGCGCGGTTTGTCGGTGATCAGGGGCCGCAAATGATCTGTGCAGTTGCGCCCAACGGAAAATTTACCGATGAGGCTCCCGATTACGCCGGCCAGTGGGTCAAGGACGCTGACAAGCCGATCACGCGACGGCTCAGGGAGGAAGGCAAGCTGTACCTGCAGGAGCAGTACACGCACGAATATCCGTTCTGCTGGCGGGCCGAGGAAGATCCGCTGATCCAGTATCCGCGTCGCAGCTGGTTTATCCGCACGACGCAGTTCAAGGATCGCATGCTGAAAAACAACAGCCTGATCAACTGGTTGCCGGAGCACATTCGCGATGGACGCTTTGGTAACTTCCTGGAAAGCAACGTTGACTGGGCATTGTCTCGGGAACGCTATTGGGGCACGCCCTTGCCGATCTGGGTTTGTCAGGAAACGGGCCAGAAGGAAGCAGTCGATTCCTGGCAGGCACTGATGGATAAGCCGGGTGTTTCAGGAATGGAAGTTTGGGAAAAGGCCAAGTCGGACAATCCCGAACTGCCTGACGATTTACGTGTCCACAAGCCCTACATCGACCACGTGGCCTATGATTCGCCGTTTTCAGACGGCGCGAGAATGCAGCGTGTGACCGAGGTCATCGATTGCTGGTACGACAGTGGGGCCATGCCGTTCGCCCAGTGGGGCTATCCGCACCAGAACAAGGAACTGTTTGACGGTCAGTTCCCGGCGGACTTTATCAGCGAGGCCCTGGATCAGACCCGCGGCTGGTTTTACAGCTTGTTGGCTATCAGCACGATGATGTTCGGCGAGGATGCGGTTGCCGAGCAGTCGACGAACCCCCCCGACCCCCCTTTGAAAAAGGGAGGAGTGGAATTTCCGCATCCCTACCGCAACTGCATTGTGCTGGGGTTGATGCTGAGTGAATGGTACGAATCAAAAAAGGATTCAAAGGACCTGCGACTGACCAAAGAGGAAGCGGACCGCGATTTTGGATCGGGCAACTACAACCACTTTGTGGGGAAAATGTCCAAGCAGAAACGGAATTACCTCGCCCCGTCAGAGATTTTTGATCGTTACGGTGCGGACGCATTGCGTTGGTATTTCTTTGCCCAGCAACCGCCGTGGACTTCGATTCGGTACAGCGAGCAGCAGATCAAAGACAGCATTCCCGAATTCCTGTTGCGTTTGTGGAACGTATACACTTTTTTGGTGCTGTATGCCAATACGGACGGATTTGATCCCGCCAGCCAATTGACCGGAGACGTGGGCCAACTGACTCCGGAAAATCTGCTGCAAGCGGAATCCTGTCGTCCGGTCAGTCAGCGTAGCGAGCTGGATCGCTGGTTGCTCAGCGAATTGAACCGCACGCTTTCCGATGTAGCCGACCGCATGGACGCGTATGACAACTATGGTGCCTGCCAGAAGATCAACGAATTTGTGGACGCGCTCAGCAACTGGTACGTGCGCCGCAGTCGAGACCGATTCTGGAGCAGTGACAAACAGGATCCGGACAAGCTGGATGCCTACTGGACGTTGTATGAATGCCTGCTGACCTCGTCGAAGATGGTGGCTCCCTTTGTGCCGTTTTTGGCTGAGACGTTGTGGCAGGGGTTGACCGAAATGTTTGATGGCCGCGCGACCGAAAGTGTGCACCTGTGCGATTATCCGGCACCCGA